>SLSH01000175.1 GCA_007130555.1 Bacteroidales bacterium | reverse complement strand
GCTGAGCAACAGTCGAAGTATCAAGACAAAAAAAAGTCGAATAAATAAATAAAGGCTTTCAAAGCTTTTTTTGTTAATGTGCGAAAAACAGGACTACCAATACTTCTCAAATCAAAAATTGTTAATCCTTGTTTACCCCGTAGCGGAGCGTATCGGGGCTTGTCCACGTAACCAAGTGTACGGGGTTTCTTGTTCGTTATTAAATTAAAATATCTTATAAATTGCCATTCGAAAAAAATCCGCTATTTTTTATCCGACACTAACGGATTTATTTGTATTTTTGCAAAAAATTTAACAAATCATGCGTGTAGAAATAAATAAGGAATATCTCGACAAATTAAAAGAATTTGTTCGTTTACAGGCAGATGATGAGGCTCATGAAATGATTAAGTCTCTTCATCCGGCTGATATTGCTGATTTATTTGAAGAAATTAATATAGAAGAAGCCAAGTATTTATTCCTTTTATTTGACACGGATTTTGCAGCCGATGTTATTGTAGAACTAGAAGAAGATGAAAGAAACAATCTTTTGTCAGTTATTCCTAATGAGGTTATTGCAAGACAATTTATTAAAAAAATGGAATCCGACGATGCCGCGGATATTCTCGGTTATTTTGATGATGAAAGGAAAGAAGATATTTTATCTTATCTGAAAGACCACGAGCATGCAGGTGATATTGTTGACCTGCTAAATTATGACGAAAATACTGCCGGCGGTTTAATGGCTAAAGAACTTATTGCAATTAACGAAAATTTAACTGTAAAGCAGGCTCTTGGCGAAATGCGGGAACAAGGTAAAGATATTGACAATGTTTATTATGTTTATGTTATAGACAACAAAAAAATATTTAAAGGAATAGTTTCTCTTAAATCGCTTCTTTTCAGTTCAACAAATAACATGATTAAAAACCTTATTGACCCAGATATTAGAACAGTAAAAACAGATACTCCCAGCGAAGAAGTCGCAAGAGTAATGGAAAAATACGACCTGGTGGCTCTGCCTGTTGTGGATGGCATAGGACGTCTAGTCGGAAGAATAACCATTGATGATGTTGTTGATATTATTCGTGAAGAAGCAGAGCAAGATTATCAGTTAATTTCAGGGATTACTCAGGATGTTGACTTTTCCGACAGTGTATTTAAACTATCAAAATCCAGAATACCATGGCTGTTAATCGGAATGTTCGGAGGTATTTGCGGGTCGATAATCCTTGGTGCATACGAAGAAAATATCGCAAGATTCGCAGAATTGGCTTTATTCCTGCCTCTTGTTGCAGCTATGGGAGGAAATGCTGGCGTACAATCTTCGGCAATAGTGGTGCAGGGATTAGCAAGCGGGGATATTGACTTGCAAAGCATCGGAAAAAAAATATTTAAAGAATTAAGAGTTGGTATATTAAACGGACTGGTATGCGGACTGGTAATTTTTTTATACAATTACTTCTTCTCAAGCACTTTTGCCCTGACAATAACAGTAAGTTTGTCGTTATTTAGTGTTATCGTTTTTGCTACAGTATTCGGAACTTTTGTGCCGCTTATGCTTGACAGATTTAAAATAGACCCGGCTATTGCAACAGGACCTTTTATAACCACTTCTAACGATATTATCGGATTATTCACTTACATGATTATTGCCCAAGCAATATATTTTCAGATTATTTAAAAAATGAAAAAATATATAATCATTATTTTCTTATTAAAATCCTTAATTATTATAGGGCAGGACATGGAATATGCCCGTAATATTGTTGAAAAACTAAGCTCGGAAAAATTCTACGGTAGAGGATATATAAACAAAGGAGACAGTATTGCGGCACAATATCTAAAAAATGAATTTAAAAATATCGGACTGCAAAAAATCGGGGAATCTTATCTTCAGAAATATACTTTTTCGGTAAATTCCATTCCCGAAAATCCTGTCTTGATTTTTGGAGATAATCAGCTTGCCCCAGCAAAGGACTTTATTGTTATTCCATCATCTCCGGATATTGACGAATGGGTTAAAATCTGTTGGATAAACAAAAACACTTTTTTAAATCCATGGAGGTTTAATAATTTTTTAAAATCGGATAAGTCTGAATGTCTTGTATGTATAGATACCACAGGGTTTAACAACCCCGAATTATATAGTTTTGCAAACTTATTTTTAAGTAAAAAATATATAGAAGCCAAAGGAATTATCGAAGTTGCAACAGATTTAAAATATACAGCAAGAACTTATATCGACGATATTGTTCATATACAAATAAAACCCGATGTAATAGATGTAAATGCCGATTCGGTTTATTTAAAAATATCTAATGAATTTTACGAAAATTATAAAACTCAAAATGTTGTTGGTTATCTGGAGGGAGAAACCGACAGTATAATTATGGTTGTTGCTCATTATGACCATCTCGGAATGTTGGGAGATATTATGTTTCCCGGTGCTAACGATAATGCAAGTGGAGTTTCGATGGTGTTAAACCTAGCAAAATATTATAAAAAAAATGAAAATAACTTAAAACATAATATTTTCTTCGTCCTTTTTAGTGGAGAAGAGGCAGACCTCAGTGGGTCAACATATTTTGCGAATAATCCCCCGTTTGATTTAAGTCTGGTAAAAGTTGTAATTAATTTTGACATGGTAGGAACAGGAACACATGGAATTTCGGTTTTTAATGCAAAAGAATATCCCGAATACGAAGAAATTCTATTTTCATTAAATGATGAGAAAAAATATTTTGAAAGAATACGAACTACCGAAGCTGTATATTCCAGCGACCACGCTCCGTTCCACGAAAAAGGAGTTAAAGCAATGTTTTTCTTCGCAGGAGACAACAGTTATTATCATCAACCCGAAGATGTGCCCGAAGACCTTACATTTAAAGCGTATAAAGGATTATTTAATATTATTATTGATTTTATTGAAAAAATGTAATTATTATGGGACTTCATTGTGGAATTATAGGAATTGCAAACAGCGGAAAAACCACATTATTTAACTGCATATCTAAAACCAAAGCACAAACTTCTGATTATGCATTTTCAAGCAATAAATCCAATATTGGAATAATTAATGTTCCTGATAACAGATTAGGAATTTTAGAAAGATTTCAACCTACTGATAAAGTTGTTCCTGCAACTGTTAATATAGTTGATATACCCGGTCTTACAAAAGGCTCGGGAAGAGGAGAGGGAGTAGGAAATACTTTTCTGGCGGATATCCGTAATGCAGATGCATTAATTCATATCCTCAGATGTTTTGATAATGAAAATCTTCCTCATATTGACGGCTCGGTTGACCCTGTAAGAGATATCGAAACTATTGATATTGAATTACAAATTAAAGACCTTGAATCCGTACAAAAAAAAATAGCACGAATGGAAAAACTTATCAAAACAGGAGATAAAGAAGCACGAAAAATCATGGAAATATTAAAAATATATGAAGAACATCTTGAAAATATGAATAATGCCAGAACTGCTCCCGTTAAAGAAGAAGATAAAAAACATATTGACGACCTTGCTTTACTTACCGCAAAACCAATAATGTTTGTCTGTAATATTGACGAAAATTCAATAAATACAACAAATAAATATGTCGAAGCGGTTAAACGGGCATTAAAAGAACAGGATGTAAAAATTTTATCAATTGCGGCAGAACTGGAATCGCAAATTTCCAAATTATCAGGCGAAGACGAAAAAAAAGAATTTTTAGATGATTACGGAATAAGCGAACCCGGAGTAAATATTTTAATTCGAGAAGCTTACGATTTACTAAAACTTCAATCTTTTTTTACAATTGGTCCTAAAGAAATCAGAGCATGGACAATCAAAAAAGGTATAACTGCTCCCGAAGCTGCAGGAACAATACATTCCGATATGCACAGAGGATTCATTCGTGCCGAAGTTATGAAATTTGACGACTTTGTAGAATTAGGTTCAGAAATAGCGGTGAAAAATGCCGGAAAATTCTCAGTAGAAGGCAAAAACTATATGGTACAGGACGGAGATATTGTACATGTCAGATTTAATGTCTAAAAAATATTTACCTTTTTATTTTTCTTTCATTCTATTATAAATAGCAAAGTATTCATTTGCTTTTGGCATATCGCCAATCATATTATAAGTTATGGCAATATTATAGTAAGTCTGCACATCGTCAGGATCCAGTTCCTGAGCTTTTAAAAAGTGATTTAAAGCATCCCTGTAATTATGTAACATCCCGTAAGCTACAGCAAAATCACGATAAAAAGAGGCAATATTTATATTGTGTTTTTTTGCAAGTTCAAAATATTTTATTGCAGTATGCAGATCTTCTTTAAATCTGCCGTAGATAGTACCCGCAAGATGATAAGCCTCGGCATGGTCAGGTCTTATTTTAAGCAGTTCCAAAACTTCACTCAAAATCTCATCATAAGTAGCAACACTTTCTCCGGAATTTATCAATCCATGTGCGCGGGCAATTACAATTTTAGAATTACTATATGCAATATTATGGCGAGGTCTTAATCGTAAAACTTTATTATAGTATTTCAGAGATTTTGCAATATTCATATTATACTGAAAATGAGCATTCCCCATTAAATTTAATGCATCAATATATTCGGGATAAATCTCAAGAGACCTTTCCAGATATTCGATTGCCTGCAAACAATACTTATCATGCAAGGCTTTGTTCTCAAAAATATGTGGTTTTTGAGCTTCCTCAAGAATTTTACCTCCTGCCGAACATGTGCTTTTTGCCGAATTGTACGAAGTTTTTACATCTGTTGTAAACAATACAAAATCATTTTCCCAGGCTTTGTTTCTGCTAATTGTTTTTATCGAATATAAACTCAGAATAGCTATCAGTATCATTGTAATTGCATAGCTTGACGATTGTGCGTCCTTAATAAATTTCGGAATATAATTGTAAATTAAATATCCGGTAAAAATGCAAAAACCTATTGATGATATAAATACAAATCTTTCGTTCATAAATGTTCCTACCGGAAAAAACATATTTGATACAACCGAAAGCGGAATCAGATAAAACCAAATGGAATAAGAAATCACATCTTTTTTCTTTAATAATCCGTAAACCGCATAAACTCCTATTGCAAGATAAAACATAAGCGGAAGAAAAGCTCCGGGATTTCCCCAGTTAATAATTTCTATCTGATGCGGATAATAATCATAAGTCAGTGGATGAGGATAGAAAAGTAATTTTATATATATCCACAAAGTAAAAAATATTGTCGCATATTTTTCCGATTCGCTTGCATTTATAAACGGATTATTCATAATTTCCTGTGCAATTTCCTTGTCGCCGCCAACACCCAATATCGAGGCACGAATTACCAGAAATACCCCTGCTGCAATTAATAACGGTAATAATGAAATAAAGTTCTTGTGTAAAGAATGATTTGTAAAATAATAAACCGATAAAGGAATTACTGCCAAAAAAGTAATGGCATTTTCTTTTGAAAGCAATCCCAAAAAAAGAAATAATGAAGATAAAATTAAATTATATGACTTGTTTGTATCAAGATATTTGATTGTAAACCACAAAGCCAGTAAAGAACCCAGCAAAGTCATTATTTCGTCACGCCCTTTAATGTTTGCAACTGCCTCGGTATGAATGGGATGTGCAAGAAACAGCAGACTTATTATAAAAGGAAAAGAAAGGTACCATTTACCGTTTTTATTTTCAGGAAAAAAACGCTTTAATATCATAAACAAAATAATTGTTGTAAGGATATAAAGCAGAATATTATTGAAATGGCTAAGTTTAGGATTCCCGTAATGAAGAAATTCGTTGTTATGGTCGTATATTTCTTTCCCGAACAATTCTATTTCGACAGCAAAACTTATTAATGATAAGGGGCGGTATCTTCCTCCTGCCACAAGTTTTTTTTCTTCCTGTATTTGTTGGGCGGTTTTACCGGGATTGCTTGTTAACCAAAATCCCGTAAAAGTATCATATTTTAAAATATCCGAAATTCCACTTGTACCTTGTTGTGTAAATTGATTTCTGATTATTACTATTGCATCATCAAGAGCATAATCATGATTTAATGTATTTGCATATAAAACAAATCCGAAAACAATAATAATTAGATACGCATACAAATCATTTATTTTTTTTGCAGGTGTAGAAACTTTAACTTCCTGAATGTTTGTTATCGCTGTTTCCTGCCTTTTTGATTTATGTTTCTGCTTTTTTCTTGTTTTATTTGCCATTTTATTACAAATTTCGTAATCCGACAACAAAACTAAATATTTTTTTACAAAAAACAATTTGGTATAAAGTAAATTTAGTATTTTTGTTTCCCGTATTTATTAAAAAGAGCCATTAGCTCAGTTGGTTTAGAGCACTAGCTTGACAGGCTAGGGGTCACTGGTTCAAATCCAGTATGGCTCACAAAAACATCCCAAAAATTATATTCTAAAACATGATAAGCAAAAAACAAGTAATTGAAGCCCAAAAACAATGGAGCAACGGAGTAATAAAAATCGGGTCATTAAAAAATAATAAAATTGAATGTGAAAAATTTACAAATGATTTTTTAGACAGCCAATACGCCTTTAATTTAGGGGATGTTTTGTTTAAACCTACAAAATGTTCTATTAAACAATTCAGACTAACTAAATCTTGTGCGATATCCTACTTTATTGCCGTAGAAAATCGTGAATATTCCGAAGACCATGGGTTTGCAATTACTCCTTGGACAAAAATCAGATTTAAAAATATCGGTTTTATTTTGGAAGAAAATCGCGCAATTGCTATGGGCAATTGCTTTTTTACAGACCTTGACGGAAATGAAATAAAAACTGAATATACCTTTGGCTATAAACTTATTAATGGTAAATTAAAAATAGATTTGCATCATTCATCAATCCCTTACAATTCTGCACTTAAATAATAAAAGTTGAAAAAAACAAACATTATATAAAACGAAAATATTGTAAATTCAAATAATCACACTTATTTAAAAGTTTTTCACTCTTTTATTAATTTTTTATAACGAATACGTTTTGGACCTTCGGTTCCTATGCGTTTTTTACGATTTTCTTCATATTCACTATAAGTCCCCTCGAAAAAATACACCTGCGAATTTCCTTCAAACGCCAATATATGAGTGCAAACACGATCTAGAAACCATCTGTCATGAGAAATAATAACCGCACATCCTGCAAATTGGTCAAGTCCTTCTTCTAATGCTCTCAGAGTATTAATATCAATATCATTAGTAGGTTCATCCAGTAACAATACAT
>SLSH01000170.1 GCA_007130555.1 Bacteroidales bacterium | reverse complement strand
TTATTTTTTATTTATTTTTTTGTTAATAAAAAATTATTGTGAAAAATATTTTTATGAATCATTTGAAAATTATATTTTTATAAACTTTTAAGAATAAAAACAGTTTAGATTTTTTATGAGATTTAAAGATATAATAGGGCAAAAACAAACAATAAAGTACTTAACAGAAGTTGTTGATAATAAAAAAATTAGTCATGCTTATTTGTTGTATGGACTTTCGGGGACAGGAAAATTAGCTCTTGCAATAGCTTTTGCTCAATATTTATCCTGTAATAATCATATTGATAATGACAGTTGCGGAGAATGTCCCGCGTGTATTAAATTCGAGAAACTTATTCATCCTGACCTGCATTTTGTGTTTCCGGTTATTTCTGCATCAGGAAAAAAACCGGTTAGTGACTCTTTTATTCATCAATGGAGGGAACGAATATTAAGGGATGCTTATTTTTCTCTTAATGAATGGTTAGAAGAAATCGGAAGTGAAAATAAGCAGGGGAGCATATATTCGGAAGAATCTGCCGAAATAATTAAAAAACTTAATCTTAAAACTTTTGAAAGTGATTATAAATGCATGATTATATGGCTTCCCGAGAAAATGAATGTTTCCTGTGCAAATAAATTATTAAAAATTCTTGAAGAACCTCCCGAAAAAACCGTTTTTCTTTTGATAACTGATAACCGCGAAGATGTCTTGCCAACTGTTATATCCCGAACTCAACCTCTTAAAGTAATGGGGATTGATGGTGTGTCTTTAATAAGCGCATTAAAAAAAGAGTTCGGCGAAGAGCAACAAAATCTTGCAGAAATATGTAAACTTAGCAGAGGAAGTTATTTAAAAGCAAAAAATTATATTCATGCTTCGGAGGAAACGAAATATAATTTTGAGAATTTTGTTGAGATAATGAGACTTGCTTATGCAAGAAATATCGGAAAATCAATTGAATGGGCTACCAATATTTCGAAAATAGGCAGAGAAAAACAAAAAAGTTTTTTGGATTATGGGCTTAAATTTATCAGAGAAAACTTTGTTTATGATTATAATAATCAGGAAATATCATATATGTTGAAACTTGAAAAAGAATTTGCACAAAAGTTCTCGCCTTTTATTAACGAAAAAAATACTGAATTGATAACAGAAGAATTTGAAAAAGCACACTATCATATAGAAAGAAATGCAAATGCAAAAATATTATTTACCGACCTTTCGTTTAAAATAATGAAACTTATCAGATAATGTTTTTTAAAGTAAATTAAATTTTTAACTATATTTGTTATATTTTTGTAAAAAATTTATTGGAATGAAGGAAAAATTAACAGAAAGAGAATATGAAAGGGGTTATTCCGAAGATACAATAACTTCGAAAACAACTAGTATCTCCAAAAATAATTGTTGTAATAAACTTAATGTTTACAACTGGCTTAAAGAAGTATCCTGTGCGTCAACTCAAACCAGGTTTGCAGAAGTCAGATTTAAAAATACACGAAAGGATTATTTTGAAAATACAGGGGATATAAAACTTGAAACAGGTAATATTGTTGCGGTTGAAGCATCTCCGGGGCATGACATAGGGGTGGTTTCGTTAACAGGAGATTTGGTATTATTACAAATGAAAAAGAATAATATTAACCTGAATTCCGAGTTTAAAAAAATCTATAGAAAAGCACGACAAGCCGATATTGAAAAATGGAAAGAAGCTATTTCTTTGGAGATGAAAACAATGCTCAGAACCAGAGAAATTGCCAGAAGTCTGGGATTAGAGATGAAAATCGGAGATGTCGAATATCAGGGAGACAATACAAAAGCAATGTTTTATTATATTGCCGAAGAACGCGTTGATTTTAGAGAACTGATTAAAATAATGGCAGATGAGTTTAAAATCAGAATTGAAATGAAACAAATAGGTGCCAGACAGGAAGCAGGAAGAATAGGAGGGATAGGTCCTTGCGGAAGAGAACTTTGCTGTACTACATGGATGTCAAATTTTATATCGGTTTCAACTAATTCGGCAAGATATCAGGAACTGTCTTTAAACCCTCAAAAACTGGCAGGGCAATGCAGTAAATTAAAATGTTGCTTGAATTATGAACTTAGTATTTATCTGGATGCCAGAAAAAATTTTCCCAAAACTCTGCTTAACCTGCAAACGGCACAGGGCGAGGCAAAACATATTAAAAATGACATTTTTAAGCAATTGATGTATTATGAAGTAAACATTAATAAGGTAAATGTTATTAGAGCTATCCCTGTTAATCAGGTAAATGAAATTATTGAAAAAAATAAAAACGGTGTTGTCGTTGAAAATATATTTGAAACGGAAAACAATATTATTCCTGAAAAAAAGGACCACTCAGAGGAACTGAATTCTGACAGTATAACAAGGTTTTCCGAATCAAATAAAAAAAGAAGAAAAAAGAAAAAACGGAATAAAAAATAAAACTATGAAAAAATATAAGCATATTATTTTTGCAATTTTATCTGTTTTTGTATTTATGTTTATTTCATGCGACTCCAATCGGGTTTATCAGAAATATATTAAAATAGATAATTATATCTGGGATGCAGACGAATCCATTGAATTTGAATTTGATATAGAAGATACCGTTTCAATCCATAATCTGTATGTTAACGTCAGACATTCGGGGAGATATCCTTTCAGAAATTTGTGGCTATTTATTTCATCTACTGCCCCTAACGGAATGACTGAAATTGACACACTTGAATGTACTTTTGCGGATAAATCAGGGAAATGGCTCGGAGACGGCTCCGGAGATTTGTGGGACAATAAATTTCTGTGGAAACAATTTGTGAGATTTCCTATGCAGGGAACATATTCCGTCAAATATAAACAAGGAATGAGAATACATTTTCTGCCGGGAATATTAGACGTGGGATTCAGAGTGGAAAAAATTGACCGGGAATTTTAAATTTTAATTATGTCGCGGTTTAATAAACTGGAAAGATTCAGGCAAAACAAAAGCTTTAATCATTTTTTTGAAGCCGAATACCATAAAATAGTCAATAAAGATTTTGAGCTTAAAGGTTTATGGAATAAATCATTTTTTAAAAATAATAATGAGATAATTGCCGAATTTGGTTGCGGAAAAGGTGAATATACTTATGAACTGGCAAAAAAAAATCCGGATAAAAACTATATCGGAGTGGATATAAAAGGTGCGAGAATGTGGAAAGGGGCAAAAAAATCTGATGAAGAAAAAATAACAAATATAGCTTTTTTGCGGACCAGAATTGAATTTACACCAAAATGCTTTGGAAAAAACGAAATCAAAGAAATATGGCTGACTTTTCCTGACCCCCAGTTAAGCCCAAAAAAAAGAATCAAAAAAAGACTTACTTCGTCAAGATTTTTGAATTATTATCGTAATTTTTTACAAAATAACGGAATAATTAATCTCAAAACCGATGATGATACTTTGTATCAATATACAAAAAAAGTGATAGAATTAAATAAACTTGAAACACTTATTGATACCGAAGACCTTTATAATTCAAAATATAATAATGATATTTTATCCATCAGAACTTTTTATGAGCAAATGTGGCTAGATGAAGGGAAAAAGATAAAATTTTTAAGTTTTAAACAGGATATATCAAAAGAAATTATCGAACCTCCCGTTGAAGATGAATAAAAATAATAACAAAGATTTTTTTGAAAAAGTATATCAGCTTGTACGTAAAATACCGCCAGGCAGAGTAACAAGTTATGGGGCGATAGCAAAAAAAATCGGTTCTCCGCAATCCGCAAGAATGGTCGGATGGGCTCTTAATGCTTCTCATAAATCCGAAAAATTTGTCCCTGCACATCGTGTTGTTAACCGTAACGGAATGCTTACGGGCAAACATCATTTTCCCGGAATTAAAACTATGGAAGAATTACTCTTATCGGAAAATATTAAAATTGAAAATAATAAAGTAGTTGATTTTGAAAAACATTTTTGGAAGCCGGTGTAATTCTAATATAGTTTGGAAAAAACCTTTCCAAAACCACAAGATAAAGAATGAAATTGGGGACTTCGTTCATCGGTGGCTTCGGGACGCTGCGCTCCTCAACCACCTTGCATTCTAGTATGCAAGGTGGTTGAGGAAAGCGACGATAGGAGCTTGTCTCGAAACCACCGCCTTTAGAAGAAGAATGTCCCGAAACCACCGCTAAAAAAAGGAGCAATTGAATATTAGGCTTTATAATTTAAGATTCAAACTAATTATTAATCTTAATTATAGTTTTAAAAATAATTTTAATATCAGTTAATAAACCTGATTGTTGAATATATTTTAAGTTTAATGATAGTTTTACAGGCATAATTTCTTCGATATATGTTTTTTCGGGATTATCGGATTTTGCAAGCAGTTCGCTTTCATTCCTGTATTCTATGGAAGCAAAATCGGTTATTCCCGGCTTAACGGTTAATACTTTTTTTTGCTCATCGTTGTATAAATCAACATATTTTTTAACCTCAGGGCGGGGACCGACAAAACTCATATTTCCGGTAAAAACATTAATAAGTTGAGGCAGTTCGTCTAATTTATATTTTCGTAAAAAATAGCCGGCTTTCGTAACTCTGCTGTCTTTACCTCCGATTGTAAGTAATCCTTTTTTGTCGGAGTCGAGATACATAGTTCTGAATTTATACATTTTAAAATCTTTAAAATTTTTTCCGACTCTGATTTGCCTGAAAAAAACCGGACCTTTACTTGTAAAAACAATAATCAGAGATATTATCAAAAAAAAAGGGGATAAAATTATTAACCCGATAAATGAAAATATTATATCAAAAATTCTTTTTACAATCATTTATTTCAGAACTTCATTTACTGATTTGGTTACGGAATCAATAACTTTTTTCAACATTTCTTCGGTCATATCGTAAAAACTCGGAAGACTTATTTCACATTTGTAATTGTCGTATGCCACAGGAAAATCTTTAATTCCGTATCCCAAGTTTTTATAAAAAGATAATAAAGGCAGTGGTTGAAAATGAACATTTACGCTTACTCCTTTTTCCGTTATTTTTTTAATAATTATATTTCTTTTTTCTTCGTCAATATCCTTTATTCTTAACATGTATAAATGATATGAGGATTTTTTTTCTTCATTATTATAAACAGGTAATATCAGTCTTTTGTCATCTTCAAAGTTTTCTGAGTAATAATCAAAAATCCATTTACGTTTTTTCAAAGTATCATTATCGTATCTTTCTAATTCAACCAGTCCCATTGCAGCCTGTATATCTGTCATGTTTATTTTATATCCCGCCGTGATAACATCGTATTTCCAATTGCCTTTTGTTTTTGTCAGAGCATCTTTATTTTGTCCGTGAAGTCCCAGTATTTTCAAGAAATCCTTTAGTTCTTTATTGTTAAATTCATCGGGCAGATTTAAAACTACAGCACCACCTTCGGCAGTTGTAAGGTTTTTTACGGCATGAAAAGAGAAAACAGTAATATCCGCAATTTTTCCGATTTTTTTGTTTTTATAAACGGCACCGATAGAATGTGCAGAGTCAGCCAAGATAAGTATTCTTCCTAATTTTTTCTGAAGTTCGTTATTTGGTGAAAAAAGTGATTTTACAGCGGGAGAATTTATCAGTCTGGATATTTCGTCATAATCACAAGGCAACCCGCCTATATCAACGGGAATAATTGCTTTGGTTTTTTTAGTTATTGCATTTTTTATATTATTAATGCTTATATTAAAATCATTTTTATTTACATCAACCATTACGGGAATTGCCCCGCAATGAATTACAACATTAGCCGTTGCACAGTATGTATAAGCAGGTATTATTATTTCATCTCCTTTGCCAATACCGAACCATCTTAAAATCAATTCTAATCCGTCCGTTGCGGAACTTGTACATAAAACAGATTCAGTCCCTGTATATTTCTGAAGTTTTTCTTCAAATAATTTTACATTTGGTCCGGTGGTAATCCATCCTGATTTAAGAGTTTCAATGACTTTATTGATTATCTTGTCATCAATTCTTGGAGGTGCAAAAGGAATCATATTCAAATTTATATTTTTCCCAAACATAGAAAAAATAATCGTTATTTTTAAATTTATTTTCATTATTGTCCGACAAAAATTTACAAAAACTTTTAAAACCCTTTGACAAGTGTGCCATTCATGACAATCAACCATAGAATAGGGTCGTTTTTTATATTTGCCAGTAGAAATCTGCACGAAAGCTAAGCGTTTGATTTAGTGATATTTATTGTTTTTGTGATTCTGTGGCAGAAAGAATGTTGAAATTTAGTCGGACAATAGTGATTTATTTTTTACTTTTGCAAAAAATAAAATAAAACTTGTTAAACTATAAAATTCATAAAATTGATGACACAAAGCCTTGGGTAACATTGGTTCATGGTGCAGGAGGCAGTTCTGCAATATGGTATAAACAAATCAAAGCCTTCAGCAGACACTACAATGTACTTTTAATTGATTTGAGAGGTCACGGAGAATCAAAAAATATAATTCTGAAAAACTTTAAAAAGAAATATACATTTCAAGCAGTTTCTCAGGATGTTATAGATGTTTTGGATTATGAGAAAATTGAAAAATCCCATTTTGCAGGAGTTTCATTAGGGACAATAATTATCCGTCAGATAGCCGAAGACCATCCGCACAGAGTAGAATCAATGATTATGTGTGGTGCTATTATGAAACTGAATATTAAATCGCGAGTACTAATGAAAATTGGAATTATTTTCAAATCATTATTACCATATATAGTGCTTTACAGATTTTTTGCATTTATTATTCTGCCTAAGAAAAACCATAAGAATTCAAGAAATTTATTTATAAGAGAAGCCCAAAAACTATACAGAAAAGAATTTTTAAGGTGGTTTAAACTAACCGCAGAAATAAATCCCTTGTTGAGATTATTTCGAAGTATAGAAATTCCGATACCTACATTATACCTTATGGGAGAAGAAGACCATATCTTCCTGCCTACAATAAAACAACTGGTTAAAAATAACAATGTTTATTCAAAATTAGTGGTGGTACAGGATTGCGGACATGTTGTTAACGTTGAAAAACCTAAAGAATTTAATAGTACGGTGATTAAGTTTATTGATTCATTTTAGTGTCTGTCTATAAAGTCCGTTAGCTACGTTATGCTTGTTTTTTATCGCAGTCATCCCGATGTTGCTTTTGTAAGGTTTTTAAACATAAAAACCAACAAAAAGCACGGTCGGGACTCCCTGACGATTAAAAACTTCGCAAGCCCCCGAAAAAGTCGGG
>SLSH01000050.1 GCA_007130555.1 Bacteroidales bacterium | reverse complement strand
ATTTTGTAATAACTGTATATTCCCTACGGGAAAAAGTCATGAGAGCTATAGTACTTTTTATTAATGTCCATGTCCTACGGACAAAATGAAATGTCGTTTTTTTATGATTTTTTGCAGATATCTATTCCTTTAACGCGAATTATGGATTGGATTTTCAGCATTACTCCTGACCAAAGAATTGTTCTGTCTTATTCGATAACAATACTACCCAAATAAAATAATTAACCATTTTGTCCGTAAGAACATAAATGTTAATAAAAGCTTTAATAAGAGAGATCTTTTTTCCGATAGGGAATTAACAAAAATGACAATTAAATTGCTATTTACACCGTTTTGTCATGAAATTTGCAAAAATGGCAAATTTCCCGCCAAAACTTGATTCTATATTCATTGTAACCCCCGACTTGAAAGTCGGGGTTACAAATATTCAACTCCTACGGAGTTGGCGCCTCTATTTGATTGTAATACCGGCATACTAACAATATGCATTTTATTATCTTCTTAGCGGTTTGGGATAAAATTCTGTGGTTTTTAAAACCTTATTACATTATTATTGCTGAAGTTTTGCAGATATGCTATTCCTTTTCAAAAAGAATTTAACAAAATGATACAAAAATTAAAATTGTCGCATTAGAACGGACAAGTATGGAAATAAATGTTAAAAAGTCAAGGCGAAGTTTGAAATTTAACCCGGATTTTTCAAATTTTCAATCCCAATTCTTTCAATTGTTCTTTTGATATTTTGGAGGGGCTGTCAATCATAATATCCCTTCCTGCGTTGTTTTTTGGAAATGCTATATAATCACGTATAGATTCGGAGCCTCCGAATAATGCACAAAGTCTGTCAAATCCCAAGGCAATTCCGCCATGCGGTGGAGCTCCGTATTTAAAGGCATTCATTAAAAATCCGAACTGGGCTTCGGCTTCTTCTTTTGTAAAACCGAGATTTTTAAACATCTTTTCCTGCAATTCCTTATTATAAATTCTTATAGAACCTCCGCCTATTTCAACTCCGTTTATTACCAAGTCATAAGCCTTTGCCCTGATTTTTGAGGCATCGGTATCAAAATATTTAATGTCTTCTTCGTAAGGCATTGTAAACGGATGATGTTTTGCATAAAATCTTTTAGTTTCTTCGTCCCACTCCAGAAGCGGAAAATCAACTACCCAAAGAGGGGCAAAAGTGCCTGTCGGTTTCAGATTCAAATCATTTGCAAGTTTTAGTCTTAATTCGCTTAATGCATTAAGGGTGTTGTATTTTTCGCCGGCAAGAATTAGAATTAAATCCCCGGGACTTGCATTTATTTGCTCTGCCCAGATTTTTAAATCGTCCTGCGTAAAAAATTTATCAACGGATGATTTTAAACTGCCGTCAGAATTGTATTTGCAGAAAACCATTCCTTGTGCTCCTACCTGAGGAGTTTTTACAAAATCGGTATAAGCATCAATTTGTTTTCTAGTAAATTCTTCTTCGGATTTTACACAAATTGCACCGATATATTCTGCTTTGTTAAAAACCATAAAGTCCTTACTTTTGGCAATTTCGCTAATATCCGTTATAGTCATTCCGAAACGGATATCGGGTTTGTCGCAACCGTATTTTTCCATGGCTTCGTTATAAGACATTACGGGAAACCTGCCTTTAATTTCAATTTCTTTTACGGATTTAAACAAATATTTGATAAGTCCTTCAAATTCGTCTAGTATATCCTGTTTGTCAACAAACGACATTTCGCAGTCAATCTGAGTAAATTCAGGTTGTCTGTCGGCACGCAGGTCTTCGTCACGGAAGCATTTAACGATTTGAAAATACTTGTCAATTCCCGAAATCATGAGTAATTGCTTAAAAGTCTGCGGAGATTGCGGCAGAGCGTAAAATTCTCCGGGATTCATCCGCGAAGGAACTACAAAATCTCTTGCACCTTCGGGGGTTGACTTTATTAAAAACGGCGTTTCTACTTCAATAAAATCCTTATTGTCAAGATATTGCCGTGTTTTTTGTGCTATTTTATGTCGTAAAATCAATGCATTTTTAACAGGCTCTCTTCTGATATCTAAGTATCTGTATTTCATCCGCAATTCATCACCGCCGTCTGTATCGTCAATAATTGTAAAAGGAGGCGTTTCCGAAGTATTAAGAATCTCAATATCTTTAACTTTTATTTCTATATCTCCGGTAGGGATTTTATCGTTTTTACTGAATCTTTCGATAACTTCGCCATCAACCTGTAAAACATATTCGCGATGAATATTATTTACTTTTTCTAAAAGTTCCTTTGAAATTTGTGTTTTTTCGAATGCAAGCTGGGTAATTCCGTATCTGTCGCGTAAATCTATCCATATCATACCGCCTTTATCTCTTTTTAACTGTACCCATCCGCAAAGTTTTATGTTCTGCCCGAGATGTTCTGCTCTTAATTCTCCGCAATTATGTGTTCTGTACATTGTATTATAGGTTTAGATGTCATAAAAAATTTTATTACAAAACTAATATATTTATTTAGAATAATCATATTGATAAAAGAGAAAGAATATGTTTTTAACTTAATATGGGTATAATCGTGTTTTATGGGAGACGAAAAACATAATCATCTACTAGTCAACGCTATAAGATACTTAATGTATCTGCGAAACTTCAGTATTATAATATTTGGTATTATTTAGTGTCTGTCCATAATGTCCGATTACCGTTATGCTGATTATTAATATAAAAATTGTTAAAAAAGCATCTAAATTTATAAAATTTATTATATTTGTTTGAATTTTCAAATATTCGAGTATGACAAATGTGAGCTTAGCAAATACAATTTATGCAAAGAAGTTACTGTTCTCTCTTTTTTTCCATTCATTATCAATTATAAGTTTTCAGATTATTCTGATGCGGATTTTATCCGTAGTACAGTGGGACCATTTTGCAAATATGATTATCGGTATTGCAATGCTTGGATTTGGAGTTAGCGGAACTTTACTGGCTCTTACAAAGCAAAAACTGCTGAAACATTCCGAAAAACTAATCCCGCTGATGATGATTTTAAGCTCACTGTTTATGCTGATGGCATACAGATTATCACAGCACGAATTATTCAAATTCGATACTTTTCTTGTCTTCAGTTCTGCCGACCAGCTTTTACGTCTGGCATTATTTCTGTTTTTGTTTTTCCTGCCGTTCTTTACAGCCTCTCTTGCAATAGGAATGATATATGTCAAATATGTCGCGGGAATAGGAAAATTGTATTTTTCAAATCTCGTTGGTTCAGGGATTGGAGGTACTATCGGCATAATTATACTCTTTTATTTTCTGCCACAGAACGCTCTTGTTGTTGCAACATTTTTTCCGGCTATTGCATCATTAATAATTTTTCCGCGTAAAAGTAAAATTCTGTTTATTTCTGCATATACAATTCTCCTGATAGTAATTACTTGGAATATAATTAAACCCGTTTCTCCTTCTCTTTCTCAATATAAATCATTATCAAGAACATTATTAATTCCCGATGCCCGGATAAAAATAACAGAAAGCGGAATATCATCCATGGTAGAGATAGTTGAATCGGAATATTTACGGTATGCACCGGGATTAAGCCTGCATTTTACAGGACAAGTACCCGTTAAACCCATGGTTTTTGTAAACGGAAATGCTGCGGGCTTTATCCCAAAATATCAACCCGGCCAAACAGAGGATATTCTTGATTTCACGACATATAAATTGCCTTATGTTATCGGAGATTTTCAATCGGTGGCTGTAATACAAAGCGGAACAGGAACTCTTGTTGCTCAGGCTCTCAGAAAAAATGCAAACAGAGTTTTTGCAATTGAGTCCGAAATAAGTATGTTAAATGCACTGGAAAAATGGCATACGGAAAATTTTCATTCGGTTTATTCGGATAATAAAGCCGAACTGCATAATATCGAAGCAAGAGCATTTTTTAATAATACCGATGAAAAATTTGATTTGATTGTTATGCCTTCTGTCGGAAGTTTCGGCGGAAATTCAGGATTACAGGCAATCCGCGAAGAGTTCTCTCTAACAACACAAGCTCTTGATACATATATGCAAAATCTTTCGGATAACGGACTTATCGCAGTTACCGTTTATACAGACTTCCCCCCGAGAGCAAGTCTGAAAACCACCGCAAGTTTTATTGCGATGCTGAAAAATTACGGAATTACAAATCCTGAGAACCATATCGCTGCGGTAAGAAGCTGGACTGCAATAACATATATCGTCAGCAAGCAAAAACTTAAGGCTAAAAATATATCCGATATAAGAAATTTCTGTAACAAAATGGGATTTGACCCGTTTATTTTGCCCGGAATTACTAACGAAGAACGTATTTTTTTCAATTATATAGAAGAAACCGAAATATTTGAACTAACTGATAAAATACTGAAAAATGAATCACGCGAAGAAATTGATGATTACATGTTTTACATTTATCCTGCTACTGATAATAAGCCGTATTTTTCCCGCTACATAAAAATCTCAAAACTAAAAGAGTTGTTACAGGAATATCGCTGGCAGGAGATTCCGTTTATTGAGCTTGGTTATATTATTGTCTGGCTGACTTTTATAATAGCTCTGATATTTTCGGCTGTTCTGATTTTACTCCCTTTTGCATGGATGAAAAAAAGCAGGGGAAAAATGCCTGTACTTTTTTATTTCGGGGCGATAGGGCTTGGTTTTATGTTTGCCGAAATTATTTTAATTCAAAGATTTGTGCTTTATCTCGGACAGCCCGTATATGCCGTAAGTGCGGTATTAAGTATTATGTTGCTTGTTTCGGGAATAGGCAGTTATTTTTCATCAAGAGTAAAACCTGATACAAGAAAGTTTTACATAATTTTTATTCTGATTTTTTTAATTTTAATAATATATTCTTTATTCCTTACGGGATTTTTACGCTATACGGCAGGATATAATCTTGTTATGAGAGTTATAATAACCTGCTTAATAGTAGGATTGCCTGCATTTTTTATGGGAATGCCTTTCCCGCTGGGACTACAAACATTATCAAAACAAAAACATGATGATAAACTTGCATGGGCATGGGGTATAAATGGCTTTTTTTCGGTAATTGCAACACCTATGGCATTAATTATTGCCGTTGAAGCAGGCTCGGTGCTTGTTATAGGGTTAGCAGGAATTGCCTATCTAATGGCAGTGGGAGCAATTTTTTGGCTGAGGAGGAAGAGGTAAATATAAATTTATAATTGACTTTTCAATTATTTTAACAAAACCTTTTTTATTATCAAAGAAAAATTCCGTAAATTTGTATTGTAAAACAATAAAATTAAACTATGGCTATATTTAAATTATCATTATTTTGTTTCTTATCATTAGTATTTGTCAAGTGTTCGAGTCCATCTGCAAATAATTCTCCGGAAGAAAATTTAAAAACAAATAAATCTATGGAAATTAAAGATTATACGCCTTCTTATATTTCACTTCATAAAGAGGGGGTCTTAAAAAAGCGTGGTAAAGAATTATGGGACAGGATGGAATCCTGCGATTTATGTCCCAGAAATTGCGGAGTAAACCGTCTTGAAGGAGAACGGGGTTTTTGTAAGGCAAACAGTGATCTGGAAGTTGCTTCGGCAACACCACATTACGGGGAAGAGCCCGAACTTGTAGGAAGAGGAGGCTCCGGCACAATTTTCTTTACTAATTGTGCTTTGCTCTGTGTATTTTGCATAAATTCGGAAATAAGCCAGGGAGGTGCAGGCAGAAAATATTCAATCGAAGACCTTGCAGATATGATGATTGCTTTGCAAAAAAGAGGATGTCATAATATTAATTTCGTAACTCCTACACATTACTCTCCGCATATTGTTCTGGCATTAGATAAAGCTGTTGAAAAGGGGCTTAAAGTTCCAACTGTTTATAATACATGCGGCTGGGAAAAACCCGATGTACTTAAATATTTAGACGGGATTATTGATATTTATCTGACCGATTTTAAATACGGCTGTAACGAAAAAGCAGGGAAATATTCTATCGGTGCTTATGATTATGTTGACTATGCACAAAAAGCACATCTTGAAATCCAGCGACAAGTCGGCACGGCAAAAAAAGATCAGAAAACAGGATTAATGCAAAAAGGATTGATGATAAGACATCTGGTAATGCCGAATAATGTCGCCTGCTCAAAGGAAGTAATGGAATGGATTGCTGAAAATCTGCCAAAAAATACTTATATAAATATAATGTCGCAATATACTCCCGTATTTAAAGCCCCGAATTATCCCGATATAAGCCGAAGAATTACAAGAGAAGAATACAGAGAAGCAATTAAATCAGCTGAAGAGGCAGGACTGACAAATATTCAGACGCAAGGATACAGGTAGAAACTTTTCTGCAAATAGAACTTACATCATTATTGAAAATAAAAAATTTCATAATTTTAAAATTATTTATACTTTTGCCATAAATTTAATACATTATATATGGGTATGGATTATTTTGCACACGAAACAGCAGTTATTGACGATAATTGCATAATCGGCAAAGGAACTAAAATCTGGCATTTCAGTCATATCATGTCTGACTGTAAGATCGGAGATAATTGTAATATAGGGCAAAATGTTGTCGTTTCGCCACAAGTAGTTCTTGGTAATAATGTTAAAATTCAGAACAATGTATCCATTTATACGGGAGTAATTTGTGAAGATGATGTTTTTCTAGGTCCTTCGATGGTTTTTACAAATATTGTAAACCCCAGAAGTGCTATTATCAGGAAAGATGAATATGTAAAAACAATTGTAAAAAAAGGAGCCAGTATCGGAGCCAATGCTACAATTGTCTGCGGACATGACATAGGCAGATATGCATTTATCGGTGCAGGTGCAGTTGTTACAAAAGAAGTTGCAGACTATTCTCTGGTCGTTGGAAATCCTGCAAAACACGTAGGATGGATGAGTGAAGCCGGACATAAATTGTTATTTGATAAAGAAAATATTGCAATATGTCCCGAAACCAAAGGGAAATATCAACTAATTAATAATCAGGTTAAAAAACTATAGATATGCATAAAAAAAAATTCGCACTAATAGGTGTTGCAGGTTATATCGCTGAAAGACATGTTAAAGCAATTAAAGAAACCGATAATGAACTAATTGCAACTTTAGACAAAAGCGATAATGTCGGTTTTTTGGATGCATATTTCCCTGATGCCGATTTTTTCTGCGAATTTGAAAGATTCGAAAGACATATTGAAAAATTAAGTCGTACAAAAGATAAAATTGATTATGTCAGTATTTGTACTCCTAATTATTT
>SLSH01000273.1 GCA_007130555.1 Bacteroidales bacterium | reverse complement strand
TTATATAAAAATTTTTAATATTTTTAACAAAAAAAATATAATTCATTATTAATACAAACGACAAATCAAAGAGTTTTTTAAAAAACTCCGGACTTTTACCTCAGGAAGAGGTTTTAGAGATACAAAACTCTAGAAAGAGTTTTTCTGTCGGTGTCCCAAAAGAGAATACGGGTATAGAAGCACGAGTTCCTTTAGCTCCCTTGGCAGTTAAGGCTTTAGTTGAAATAGGATTCAATATCTTTTTAGAATCCGGGTTTGCAAAAGGTGCAAATTTTAATGATCTTGAATATTCCGAATGTGGAGCAAATATAACAGAAAACAAATCCGAAATATTCAGGTGTGATATTATAATTAAAGTACAGCCATTAACCATTGATGAAATAAATTCTTTGAAAGGCAATCAAATAATTATTACTTCTTTACATGCGAATATGCAAAGTAAAGAATATTATTTAAAGTTAATGCATAAAAAAATAACTGCAATAGCTTTTGACACTTTACAAGACAGTCACGGGAGAAATCCAATTGTTCGTTCTATGAGTGAGATTGCAGGTCGTTCATCAATATTGATTGCTGCGGAATATTTAAGCAATGTTCATGGGGGTAAAGGCGAGATGTTGGGAGGAGTAACCGGAGTTTCTCCTTCGGAAGTTGTTATCATCGGAGCGGGGACAGCCGGAATGAATGCCGCAAAGACTGCTCATAGTTTGGGAGCATTAGTAAAAGTTTTTGATAATTCTATTTATAATTTAGAGAATTTACAAAAATATGTAGGGTCTAAATTATTTACATCAACCATTCATACTAAAATTTTAACTAATGCACTTAAAACCGCGGATGTGGCAGTTGGAGCTATCAAAATTATAAATCAAAAAGCAAATATTTGCGTAAGCGAAGAAATGGTAAAACAAATGAAAGACAATTCAATTATTATTGATATTTGTATTGATCAGGGAGGATGTTTTGAAACCAGTAAAGCAACCGATCATAAAAAATCTGTTTATAAAAAACACGGCGTAATTCATTATTGTGTACCAAATATTGCATCAAGGGTTGCAAGAACAGCTTCGTATTCTATCAGCAATATTTTAACAAATGAACTTATAAAATTCAACAACAGTGGAAGTTTAAATAATTTTTTAAAATTTTACCCGGGTGTAAGAGTAGGAGTTTATATTTTTAACGGAATACTAACCAACGAACATATAGGCAATATTCACAGTTTATTTACAAAAGACATTGATTTATTGCTTGCCGCATTATAATACTGTAAATGATGCAAATTTAAAACTATTTCTTCGTTGTGTATATACGTAATATTTATTATTAAATCTTTTTAACAGAGAAGGAATAATAAAATTACTGCTGTTTCTTCCTCTAAACATTTCTCCTCCCTGAATTTGCCCGTCTGAAAAAACTGCGACATAAGCTCCTTGTCCGTTACGATTTGGAGATCTTAGCTGTCTGTAATCTTCTCCGTTTAAATTTTGTCTTGAAAGGTTTCTAATATTTCTACTATGTTCATTATAAAATAAATATATTTTTTCACCGCTAATACTATATGCAAAAGAAGAATATAGTCCGAAGTCATTTATACTGTGTTGTTCTTTAGGTATTCTGGTCATCCATTCCATTTCATTTTCGGGATTGGTATAAGCAATTAAGATATCATTATATTTATAATATTCCCGATATATTATTTCTCTTGATCCGGGGACAATCGTACTGTCGAGCCAATGATTTTGATGTTCTGCAATAACAACGGAACCGCCGTTTGATAAATGTAATACATCAATTAGTTCATAATTATATTGTTGATCTCTGACTTCCATTAATCTTTCTGCTCTAAATATCGGTGTTTCTTGTCTTTCAAAAACATAGTAAACATCTCTTCCGCCTCTTCTGTCAACTTCCATTGTATTTATATCAAGTCTTTCGTGAAAAATTCCTTCATATTCGGTTCTGTTTCTTCTTGCCATAAATCCATAAAAATCTACATTTTCATCATCATCAATTCCAAATATTACATTTTGCAACTCAAATCTGTTTGCACTAACATCATGTGTTTCCATTGTTTCGGTTACAGGATTAAAAACCATAAATTTATAATCATAAACAATATGTCTCATCCTTTGTGCTCTTCTTTCGTCAGGACGTACCCTTGCAAGCAAAAGTATTTTACCTGAATTGTTAATTTTTGTTTGTAATATGTCAAACATGTGGTCTTTTAATGGTAGTCTTATTCTATGATTATAAACTTCTTTCAAATTTGCGTCAAATATTTTGTAAAAAAACGGTTCTTCGTTATATGTTTGAAACAAGCTGGAATAATATACAAAGATATTTTGTTGATTTGGTGTTAATTCAACATTAAAATCAACACCTATATTCTGATTAATAAGTCTTCCGATTATTTGCGGCTCATCAATTATTTGTCCGTTTCTGTTAACATGTTGAATATAAAGAGATTTTTCTCTTGCTGTATTATTTATTACCTGTGTAAAAAGGACAAGTTTACCGCCAATATAGAACATTTCTACATATTCAGCCTGAATACCGCTAACCATTGGTAATATAAGCTGATGAACAGATTCCTGATTTTTAGAAGCTCCATTATAAAATTCAATAAATAAATCATCTTTTTCATCAATTTTAAGTACATAAAATCCGTCGGAACCGGCTCCAACAATTCTGACATATTCATTCATTTCCTCTAAATCATAGGATTTGTCAAATCCAAAACTCACGTCCATTTGCGAAAAAGTAGTGTTTATACTATAAACTACTACAATTAAAATAAATAAAATTGTTTAATTCATAATATTTATTTGTTTTTTTTTGCTAATTGTCCGCAGGCAGCATTTATGTCTGTCCCTTTAGATTTTCGAATGTTTACAATTAAATTTTTTGAAAATAAATATTCATAAAATATGTTTAATTTTTCTTTTTCCGCTTGTTTATATAAGCAATCCGAGACTTCATTATATTCAATAATATTAATTTTACATGGCGAAATTTTTGTAAATTCTGCAAGTGCAATAGCATCAGAAAGAGAATCATTAATATTTTTCAACATTAAATATTCATAAGTAATTCTGTTCCCCGTTTTTTTATAATAATATTTAATAGCTTCTTTTAATTGTTCAAGATTATATTTTTTATTTATTGGCATAATTAAATTTCTTTTGTTATTATTAACAGTATGCAAAGATATTGCCATATTTATTTTAAGATTATTATCTGCAATTTTTTTTATTTGCGGAACAATACCTACTGTTGATAATGTGATTCTTGCCGGAGAAAACCCGTAAGAATATTTTGATGTAATATGATTTATAAAATTTATTACATTATCATAATTTAACAGCGGTTCTCCCATGCCCATTATTACAATATTCGAAATCTTAGTATTATTTTCTACACATTGTTTATTCATTAATAATATTTGGTCAAAAATTTCTCCTATGCTTAAATTTCTTTCAAAACCATTTTTTCCCGATTCGCAAAATTTACATGCCAATGCACAACCAATCTGAGTTGAAATACATGCTGTAATTCTATTTTTTGATTTAATTAAAACTCCTTCGAAAAAAAAATTGTCAACAGATTCAAATAAAAATTTTTCAGTGCCGTCCGTACTTTTTTGATGTTGAATTATTTTGATCTGATTTATACAATAATTTTCTTTTAAATTATTAAGAATTTTTGCGGGAATATTTTTCATTTTGTCAAACGAATCAATTCCTTTATTCCAAATCCAGTCAATAATTTGTTTAGATCTGAAAGCTTTTTCTTCAAGACTAATTATGATATTATCAATATCATCAATACTTAAATCACGTATATTTATTTTTTTGTTTGACATCCTTATAAACAAATTTATTGTTTTGCAAAATTAGTAAAATTTATATGAGTATAAGATTATCAGATAAAAACTCAACCAATATTTTGTCCCTACAGGACAGTCCCGTCAGGGACGAAATATTGGTAAAACAAAAAGCAAGCCTCGTTTACAAATAGTCCCGTAGGAACTGCATATATCAAGAATAACAAAATAACCACTAAAGTTTTATCAGACAATAGTGTAAATAAATATAATTTTTTTTTTACCTTTGTACCCGATTGCCCGGGTGGCGGAATTGGTAGACGCGCTGGTCTCAAACACCAGTTCCTCTTTTGGAGTGCCGGTTCGACCCCGGCCCCGGGTACAAGCCCTCTTTTACCGGAGGGATTTTTTTGATTATATTTTTTTATTATGGATAAACATCGCAACCCGGATAAACAAAAACAGTTTGATAAGCACTATCTGGAAATGGCTAAAATATGGGCTAAAAATTCTTATTGTAAAAGAAGACAGGTAGGAGCTTTGATTGTTAAAGATAAAATGATAATTTCCGACGGGTTTAACGGCACTCCCGAAGGGTTTGAAAATGAATGTGAAGATGAAAATAATGTTACAAAACCTTATGTATTGCATGCCGAAGCCAATGCAATTACAAAAGTTGCAAAATCAGGAAATAACAGTAAAAACAGTACTTTATACGCGACAACATGCCCCTGTATCGAGTGTTCAAAGCTAATAATTCAGGCAGGGATTAAGAGGGTTGTTTATTCAACCGAATATCATAAAACCGAAGGACTTGCATTATTAAAAAGAGCAAATATTGAAGTAGTAAATTTTGATGAACTTAATTAAAAAAAGAAAAACATGAATGAACACAAAACCAATAATATATATATATTTCTGCCTTTAATTATTGCAGGTTCTTTAATTGTAGGAATTCTTATTTCATCTTGGGTGTCAAAAAGTTTAGATGAAAAAGTCATTTTTAAAACTGTTGAACAAGATAAATTATCTATAATATTAAATTACGTTGCTAATGAATATGTAGATAAAATTAAAAAAGATGAATTAATTGAAAAAGTAATTCCCGGAATACTAAATTCATTGGATCCTCATTCGGTTTATATAAATGCAAAAAAAGCCTTTCAGATGAGAGAAGAATTAGAAGGAGAATTTGATGGAATTGGTGTTCAGTTTAATATTTTTAGAGACAGTATACTTGTTATAAATACGATTCCTGAAGGACCTTCCGAAAATATCGGAATACTTTCGGGCGACAGAATTGTAGAAATTGATGATACTATCGTTGCAAATATAAATATTACAAATTCTCAAGTTATGAGAATGCTTAAGGGGGAAAGAGGAACTTTTGTAAATATTAAAGTTTTTCGCAAAGGACATGAAAATCTGATACCTTTCAGAATTAAACGTGGACATATACCAATAAAAAGTATTGATGCGGAATATATTATTGATGATAAAATAGGGTATATAAAAATTAACAATTTTAGCCGGACAACTCACAGACAGTTTGTTGAAGCTATTTTAAATATTAAATCCCGGGGAAATATAGAAAGTATTATTCTTGATTTAAGAGATAATGCTGGTGGTTATTTAAATGCCGCAACAAATATTGTTGATGAATTTTTATCTGATTCCAAATTACTTGTTTATACCGAAGGACAAGCCAGACCAAGACAAACTTTTTTTTCTACCAATAATAGAAATGCTTGTCAAGATTTGAATGTTGCCATTTTAATTAATGAATTTTCCGCTTCTGCAGCAGAAATTATTGCTGGTGCAATTCAAGATAATGACAGAGGATTTGTAATAGGAAGAAGATCTTTCGGAAAAGGATTGGTGCAGGAAGCAATAGGTTTTAAAGACGGTTCTTTAATGAGACTGACTACTGCCCGATATTATACTCCATCAGGACGCAGTATTCAAAAAAAATATGATGAAAATATAGATGATTACTATTTGGATATTTTAAATCGTTATGAACATGGTGAATTTCTTGAAAAAGACAGTATTCAATTTGATGATTCATTAATATTTTTTACTGCCGGCGGAAGAAAAGTTTACGGAGGTGGCGGAATTATGCCCGATGTTTTTGTTCCTGCAGATACAAGTGGTTATACAAATTTATTAGGAAATATCAGAAGAAATAATTATGATTATTTTTTTGCAATTGATTATGTTGATATTAACAGAATTAAACTAAGTAAATTCAACAATGCTAATGAACTTATAAAATATTTGGAAAAAAACAATGTGATTAGTCAGTTTTATTCATATATCCAAAATGAAAATATTACAATAAAAAATGAAGAATTATTTATATCCGGTAATCATATAAAAAATTCTGTTTATGCTTATATTGTAAGACAAAAATTTGGAAATAATGCCTTTTATGAATTATTCAATCAGCATAACAATACAATTGATAAAGCAATAGAAATTTTGAACAGTAATATAACTGTTTTTGATTTATAGATTTAAAGATTTTGATATATCCAGCATTCTTTTTATTGAGTTATATGCTTTTATTCTGATTTCTTCTTCAATATTAATTTCCGGTAATTCGTATTTTAAACAATTATATAATTTTTCTATTGTATTTAATTTCATATAATTACAATCATTACAACCACATGTAGAATCTAATCCCGGTGCCGGAATAAATATTTTTTCAGGACTTGCTTTTTTCATTTGATGTAAAATACCTGACTCTGTTGCAACAATAAATTTATCAGCCGTATTTTCTTTAGTAAATTTTAATAAGGATGAGGTGGAACCTATATGTTCGGCAACTATTAAAACAGGTTGTTCACATTCGGGATGTGCAATAATTTTTGCATCAGGATTTTCGTTTTTTAATCTTAAAATAGCATTTAAATCAAATTCTTTATGAACATGACAGGCTCCATCCCATAATAACATATTTCTTCCTGTAATACTATTTAAATAATTTCCCAAGTTTTTATCAGGGGCAAAAATAATTTTTTCTTCTTTCGGTAAACTGCCAATAATTTGTTTTGCATTTGATGAAGTTACTGCAATATCTGTCAGAGTTTTTATCAATGCAGTTGTATTTACATAAGATATTACAGTGTGTTCAGGATGTTTTTCTACAAATTTTTTAAAATCATCATAAGGACATGAATCTGCTAATGAACATCCCGCATTTAAATCCGGTATAATAACTTTTTTATCGGGCGATAAAATTTTAGCTGTTTCTGCCATAAAATTAACTCCTAAAAAAACTATTATTTCGGCATCAGTATCAGCTGCTTGTTGAGATAATTGTAAACTATCTCCGATATAATCTGAAATATCCTGTAATATTGCATCAATATAAAAATGACCTAAAATTACAGCATTTTTTTCTTTTTTAAGTTTAATAATTTCTTCTACAATTTCAGACTTATTTAATTCAACAGGAATATTTAAAAAACCAAAATTTTTAATGTCATTTTTATTTATCATTATTATTATATATTTATATAAATATTTATTATTATTATAATAGTCTGTTAATTATGTTTATAAGTTTA
>SLSH01000234.1 GCA_007130555.1 Bacteroidales bacterium | reverse complement strand
TTAAGAAAATTATGGTGATTGTCGTTAAGAAATTCAGACTGTTTGAGCAGAGCGAGTTTCTGAATTTTAGACAATTACCATAATTTTTAGCAAATTCTAAGCGGCGACAGTCGTTTTTTAGCTTCGCTGATTATGCTCACACTCAATAAAACAAATAAATTTGTTTTATCTTCGTTTAATCGCATAATTAGCTTCGCTGATTATGCTCTCGCTCAATAAAACAAATAAATTTGTTTTATCTTCGTTTAATCGCATAATTGCTTCCTTTTTTTCGACAAAAAAAAAGGAAGTGCCCGTCCGGCATGAGGACAAGAAAAATAATATTTTGCTAAAACCAAAACAAAAACCTAAAATCAAAATCAACCTGTTTGAATGTGAGTATTTTTCCTGTTGCTATAGACTCAAACCCAAAACTGTTTTTAATTGCCTGTCCGGCATAAAGACAAAAAAATCAAAACCCAAATTTGCAAAAAATTTATCCTAACGTACTGATTTTCAACAGTACTTTTTGAGGACATCTGTGTGGTGCACAAAACAGGAAGTTTGTTGTTGCTTTAAACCCCGATTAAAAAAATGAGCCACACCTGAAAGGCATGGCTCAAAATAATATTTATCAATTAAAACTTTTTACATCATTCCCGGCATTCCGCCTCCCATTCCGCCTCCCATAGGTGGCATAGGGTTTTCTTCGGTAACATCCGCTACAATACATTCTGTAGTCAGCAACATTCCTGCAATAGAAGCAGCATTTTCAAGAGCAACACGAGCAACTTTTGTCGAATCAATTATTCCTGTTTTATATAAGTTTTCAAATTTATCGGTATGAGCATTATATCCAAAATCTCCTTCATTTTCTTTTACTTTTTGAACAATAACAGCACCCTCTTTACCGGAATTTTCAACTATCTTTCTTAAAGGTTCTTCTAATGCTCTGAGAATTATGTTAATACCTGTTTTTTCATCTTCATTTTCTCCCTTAAGATTTTCTAAAGATTTAATTGCTCTGATATATGCAACTCCTCCACCCGGAATAATTCCTTCTTCTATTGCTGCACGAGTAGCACTCAAAGCATCTTCGTAACGGTCTCTCTTTTCTTTCATCTCCATTTCCGTACTTGCTCCGACATAAACAACAGCTACACCGCCTGATAATTTAGCCAGTCTTTCCTGAAGTTTTTCCTTATCATAATCACTTGTGGTATTATCAATTTGTTTTTTAATCTGGCTTATTCTTGCTTTAATTTGAGATTTATCTCCTGCACCATCAACTACTGTTGTATTTTCTTTATCAATAACAACTTTTTCGGCTCTTCCAAGTTGGTCTATAGTTGTATTTTCCGGTTTTAATCCTCTTTCTTCAGTAATAAATTCTCCATTTGTAAGAATTGCAATATCCTGAAGCATTTCTTTTCTTCTGTCTCCAAATCCGGGAGCTTTAACAGCAGCAATTTTAACCGTACCTCTTAATTTATTTACAACAAGAGTTGCAAGAGCTTCGCCCTCAACATCTTCGGCAATAATTAATAAAGGTTTTCCTTCTTGGGCAACAGGCTCTAAAACAGGCATAAGATCCTTCATTGAAGAAATTTTCTTGTCTGTAATCAAAATATACGGATTTTCTAAAACAGTTTCCATTTTATCACTGTCAGTAATAAAATAAGGAGAGATATATCCTCTGTCAAATTGCATTCCTTCAACAACTTTAACTTCTGTTTCTGTTCCTTTTGCTTCTTCAATTGTAATTACTCCTTCTTTACTGACTTTTTCCATTGCAAGAGCAATATCTTTTCCGATTTGCTCTTCATTATTTGCAGAAACACTTGCCACTTGTTGAATTTTTTTATTATCATTTCCTACTTGCTGGGATAAAGCTCTAAGTTCTTCTACAACTTTCCTTACAGCCTTGTCGATACCTCTTTTTAAATCCATTGGGTTTGCACCTGACGTAACATTTTTTAATCCTACGCTAATAATAGATTGAGCTAAAACCGTAGCTGTAGTAGTTCCGTCTCCTGCGTCATCATTGGTTTTTGATGCAACTTCTTTAACCATTTGAGCTCCCATATTTTCAAAAGGATCTTCTAATTCAATTTCTTTTGCTACTGTAACTCCGTCTTTTGTTATTTGAGGAGCACCGAATTTTTTATCAATAACTACATTTCTCCCTTTAGGACCAAGAGTTACTTTAACTGCATCAGCTAATGCATCAACTCCTTTTTTTAAGAGGTCTCTTGCTTCAACATTATACTTTAATTCTTTTGCCATAACTTATTATTTTTTTTAATTTAAAACTATTTATTCTTTTATCACTAATAAAATATCAGACTGGTTCATAATTAAATAATCCTGCCCGTCACGATGTATTTCTGTACCACTGTATTTGCCATATAAAACCATATCTCCGGCTTTAACTTCAATTACTTCATCTTTTTTTGGTTTCCCCACAGCAATAACTTTACCTTCTTGAGGTTTTTCCTGTGCTGAATCGGGGATAATTATACCACTACTAGTTTTTTGTTCTGCTTCTACCGGTTTTACTAAAATTTTACCGGCTATTGGTCTTCCAACATTGTTTGCCATAATTTAATTATTTTTTAAGTTAAACATTATTTATAATTTCAATCTCTGCTTTGCTAATATTATGCCATTAACAATAATCTGACAAAATTGTCAATTATTTTTAATTATAATAATTATAATATGTCAAAATGTCGTTATCTGACAAATTTAAAATTTTTTCCTGGATAATAAGCATTATTTCCTAATGCTTCCTCTATTCTAAGTAATTGATTATATTTAGCAATTCTGTCGGAACGTGATGCGGACCCTGTTTTTATTTGTCCTGTATTTAAAGCTACTGCTAAATCTGCGATAAAAACATCTTCGGTTTCACCGGATCTGTGACTAATTACCGAGGTATAACTATTCCTGGTGGCAAGGTTGACGGTTTCAATAGTTTCGGATAAAGTTCCGATTTGATTAACTTTAACTAAGATCGAATTTGCCGTACCCTCCTTAATCCCTTTTGCTAATCTGTTTACATTTGTTACAAATAAATCGTCTCCTACAATCTGTATTTTATCTCCCAGTTCATCTGTCATTAATTTCCAGCCGTCCCAGTCATCTTGATCAAACCCGTCTTCAATCGAAATAATCGGGTATTTATTTACAAGTTTTTTCCAGTATTCTACTAAATCTTTAGATTTAAATTTTTTTTCGTTAGATTCGAAGTTATATGTTTTGTTTTCTTTATCGTAAAATTCCGAAGCTGCGGCATCAAGGGCGATATAAACTTCTTCGCCCTGCTTATACCCTGCTTTTTCAATAGCTTTTAAAATATAATCAAGTGCTTCTTCGTTTGAGTTTAAATTTGGGGCAAATCCTCCTTCGTCTCCTACATTAGTAGAATGTCCTGCTTTACCTAATACTGCTTTTAAATTATGAAATATTTCTGTTCCCATTCTCAGGGCTTCGCTAAATGTAGGAGCAGCAATTGGCATAATCATAAATTCCTGAATATCAATTTTATTATCAGCATGTTGTCCTCCGTTCAAAATATTCATCATAGGTATCGGAAGCGTTTTTGCTCCTACTCCTCCCAGATAGTTATAAAGAGGCAAACCGTGATCGATTGCAGCTGCCTGAACGCAAGCCATCGAAACTCCCAATATTGCATTTGCTCCTAAACTTTTTTTATTATAAGTCCCATCTATTGATAACATTATATTATCAATTTCAAGTTGATTATTAACAGATATCCCTCTTAAATTATCGGCAATAGAATTGTTTACATTATGAACTGCCTGAAGAACACTTTTGCCAAGATAATGATTTTTATCCCCATCTCTTAATTCCACAGCTTCGTATATTCCTGTTGACGCTCCGCTGGGAACTGCAGCACGTCCCACATTTCCGGCAGAAGTATAAACCTCTACTTCTAATGTAGGATTGCCTCTTGAATCAAGAATTTGCCTGGCATAAATATTTGCAATTTGTCCCATAATTGATTGTTTTAAAAATAAATATTAAAAAAAGGGAACTAATCCCTTTTTAAACTTAATATTATCTGATAAATTTTATTTATTCTTATCTTCTTGTTGATCATCTTTTTTCTTAGAGTCTTCTTCCGCTGCACTTTCAGATTGTTCATCTTCCTTAATTTCTGCCGTTTTTTCTTCTGGCTTAACTTCTTTCTCTTCAGTAGCAGGAGTTTCTTCTTTAACCTCGTCTTTACTTTCAACTTCTGAATCAACTTCTGAATCAACTTCTTGTACTTTTTCTTCAACTTTACTTTCGGTTTGCTCTTCTTCTTTTATTTCTTCCGTTTTTTCTTGTTTAACTTCTTTTTCTTCAGTAGCAGGAGCTTCTTCTTTAACCTCGTCTTTACTTTCAACTTCTGCATCAACTTCCTGTGTTTTTTCTTCTACTGCACTTTCTTCTTTATCCTCCACCTCTACATCTGCCTCATCAACTTGTTCTTCTATATCGGTTTTAGCAGTTTCATCTATTTTCTTTTTTCCTCCACGACGAGAGCGTCTGGTCTGTTTTTTATCCGTTGCTTTCGCTTCCAGTAAGCTTTCGTTATAATCAACCAGTTCAATAATGCACATTTCTGCATTATCCCCACTTCTTGCTTCTGTTTTTAATATTCGGGTATATCCACCTGGGCGTTCCCCGATTTTAATAGCCACTTCTCTAAATAATTCTGAAACGGCATATTTATCTTGCAGACTACTAAATACAATACGTCTGTTATGAGTATTATCGTTTTTAGATCTTGTTATAAGAGGTTCAATATAACATCTTAAAGCTTTTGCTTTTGCAAGAGTTGTATTAATTCTTTTATGCATAATAAGCGAAGATGCCATATTTGAAAGCATTGCTTTCCTGTGCGAACTAGTCCTTCCCAGATGGTTATTTTTTTTATTGTGTCTCATTTTTTAAAAATTATTCTTTATCTAACTTGTATTTACTGATATCCATTCCAAAGTTAAGATTTTTGTTATTAAGTAAATTAACTAATTCTGTTAAAGATTTTTTTCCAAAGTTTCTAAATTTTAACAAATCAGTTTGATTAAACTGGACAAGTTGTCCTAAGGTTTCTATTTCGGCTGCTTTTAAGCAATTAAGAGCTCTGACAGACAAGTCTAAATCTACAAGTCTTGTTTTTAACAATTGTCTCATTCTCAATACTTCTTCGTCAAACTCTTCATTTTCATTTTTTTCATCATCTTCAAGAGTAATCTTCTCATCTGAAAACAACATTAAGTGATAAATAAGAATTGTTGCTGCTTCTTTAAGAGCTTCTTTGGGATGTATAGACCCATCAGTTTCGATTTCAAAAACAAGTTTTTCAAAATCTGTTTTTTGTTCTACTCTCATATTCTCAATGTAATATTTTACATTTTTTATCGGAGTAAATACAGAACTGATTGGTATCATCCCGATTTGATGTTCTAACGGCTTATTTTCTTCCGAGGTAACATAACCTCTTCCTTTAATAATATTCAGTTCAAATTTCAACTCAGCAGACGATTCCATTCTGCAAACTAACAGTTCGGGATTAAGAATTTTAAATCCTGTCAGGAAATTACCAATATCTCCTGCTTTAAATTCTTCTTGTCCGCTAATTGTAACTGTAACTTGTTCTTCGTTAAAATCTTCGATTTGTTGTTTAAATCTGATTTGCTTTAACTGAGAAACGATTTCGGTAATATCCTCCATAACTCCTGGTATTGTGGAAAATTCGTGGTCTATGCCGTCAATTTTCATAGAAGAAATTGCAAATCCTTCTAACGATGACAGCAGAATTCTTCTTAATGAATTTCCAACTGTTATGCCATAACCAGGCTCTAGGGGTCCGAATTCAAATTTTCCATGAAATTCATCGGCCTCAATCATTGCTACCTTATCCGGTTTTTGAAATGCTAAAATTGCCATGTAAATAAAATTATTTAATTAATTATTTATTTCGAATATAATTCAACTATTAACTGATCTTTAATATTTTCCGGTATATCTTCTCTTTCCGGAAGAGAAGTAAATTTCCCTGTCATTTGCTCTTCGTCCCATTCTAGCCATGGATATTTTAAATGATTAAATCCACTTAAAGAATTTTGGATTACTTCCAATGACTTTGATTTTTCACGTACACCAATTAAATCACCGGGTTTTACCTGAGCAGATGGGATACTACATATTTTTCCGTTAATTATTATATGTCTGTGTGTTACTAATTGTCTCGCAGATTGTCTTGACGGAGCAAGTCCAAGTCTAAACACTACATTATCCAGTCTTGATTCAAGAAGTTGTAATAAAACTACTCCTGTAACACCTTTACTTCTGTCAGCTTTATTAAATGTATTGCGAAATTGTCTCTCAAGTATTCCGTAAGTATATTTCGCTTTTTGTTTTTCTTTAAGCTGAAGTCCGTATTCCGAGACTTTTCTTCTTCTTTTATTTGCTCCGTGCATTCCCGGAGGGTAATTTTTCTTTTCAAAAGTTTTATCAGGTCCGAAAATTGGTTCCCCGAACTTTCTTGAAATTTTTGTTTTTGGTCCTCTGTATCTAGCCATTTTAAATTACTTAATAAAATTTTTAACTATTTAATATTATACTCTTCTTCTTTTTGGCGGTCTGCATCCGTTATGAGGCATTGGAGTAACATCAACAATTTCGGCAACTTCTATCCCTAAATTATGTAATGTTCTTATTGCAGATTCTCTGCCCGCTCCAGCTCCTTTAACATAAACTTTAACTTTTCTCAGACCTAAATCAAACGCGACTTTCGCACAGTCATCCGCAGCAGTCTGCCCTGCATAAGGAGTATTTTTTTTACTGCCCCTGAATCCGTTTTTCCCTGCAGATGACCATGATATTACTTGTCCGTCATTATTTGTCAAAGTAACAATAATATTATTAAAAGATGAGTGAATATAGGCACAACCCGTAGATTCTACCTTTACTACCCGTTTTTTTGCACTTTTTGTTTTTTTTGCCATGTTTTTATTATATTTAATTATTTCTTTTTACCTGCAATAGTTCTTTTTTTACCACGTCTGGTTCTTGCATTATTTTTGGTTTTTTGTCCTCTCAGGGGCAATCCTATACGATGTCTGATGCCACGATAACTACCAATGTCCTGTAATCGTTTAATATTTAACTGAATTTCTGAACGTAATTCTCCTTCCAGACGAAATTCGGAAATTTCTTTTCTGACTTTTGAAAATTGGTCATCTGTCCAATCTTTAACTTTAATATTTTTATCTACACCGGCTTTCTCTAATATTGTGTTTGCCCTGCTTCTGCTAATTCCAAAAATATAAGTAAGCGATATTTCGCCTCTTTTATTATCCGGTATATCTACTCCTGATACTCTTGCCATAATTTGTTTTTATTTAATG
>SLSH01000440.1 GCA_007130555.1 Bacteroidales bacterium | reverse complement strand
GATGTGGTATTGGCAAAAACAATATTATCTGTTGAATTCAATCTTTGTAAGCCTGTAATTTCAAAAGACAAAACATCATATAAAAAACTTTTTAATCCTCAAATAAAGGAATTGTTGGAAAAAGAAGGCAAAACATTTCAGCCTGTTGATTTAGATTTTAATTCCGAACCGAATTTAATCACGGGAGCAAATATGACGGGAAAAACCGTACTTTTAAGAACAGTTGCGTTGGCTCAGTATCTTTTTCAATTTGGCTTTTTTATCCCTGCAAAAACTGCAATAATAGAACCTGTTGCAAAAATAATGATAAACATTGATGAACCGCAATCCGAAATATCAGGGTTGTCTTCGTTTGCTACTGAAATTTTAAATGTAAATAAAATAATTATTGCAGGAAAAAAGAAAGAAAAAATACTTGTTTTAATTGATGAATTAGCTCGTACAACAAACCCCGATGAAGGTAAGGCAATTGTTATGGCTTGTATCGAAATTCTTTCAAAAAATAATATTAAGAGTCTTATTACTACACATTACGGCGGGATTAAAACAAAATGTCGTAAACTCAGGGTCAAAGGGTTAAGCGGACATAAATCAACCAAAAAAATTACAATGAAAAATATTAATGATTATATTGATTATTCTTTGACCGAAACAAATGACGACAATGTACCTGCCGAAGCAATAAAAATTGCAGAAATTCTTGATGTGGATAAAGAATTTTTAAAAATTGCAAAAAAATATTTTGAGAAAAATACTTAAAACACAGATTGTATTTATTCACTATCAATATAAATTTCCAACAATTCGGAATATTTTTTTGGTAAAATTTTTATTTCCGGTATTTCTGCAGGAATTAAAATTATTTCCCCTTTTTTCAGCGGATATTCTTTCCCTTTTGAGTTAATTATAATTTCACCGTTAACACAATAATAAACAATAAAAGAATCTGTCTTGGCATAATTCTTTAGAACCGGATTCATAACCGGTAAAAAATTTATTGTAAAAAATTTATTTTTAATAATTTTATTGGAATTATCAGGAAATCTGTCAAATTCTACTGTGTTTTTTTCGGTTTTAGAATAATCCAGAACTTCTTTTGCCATATCTATATGTAATTCTCTGTCGCCTTTACGGTTATAATCAAAAATTCTGTATGTAATATCTGATGTTTGCTGAATTTCCACCAGCATAATTCCTTTACCGAGAGCATGAATTCTACCCGCAGGTATATAATAAACATCCCCCGCATTTACAGGTTGTTGGTTAACAGTTTCCAAAAGTTTATTATTTTCTAACTTTTCTAAAAATTCCTGTTGTGTAATATCTTTATTAAAACCGGATATTAGCTTTGACCCTTTTTCAGCTTCTAGAATATACCATGATTCCGTTTTTCCGTAAGCATTATGGATTTTTGTTGCAAATTCGTCATCGGGATGTACCTGTACCGACAGGTCATCGTTTGCATCAATTATTTTTATAAGTAAAGGAAATTCTACCCCAAATTTTTCATATACTTTATCTCCGACCAAATCCCCCATATATATCTCTATCAGTTCCTGAATATTATTACCTTTAAGAGGTCCTTCCGAAACAACAGTAATGTCCCCCTGAACACCTGACAATTCCCAGCTTTCACCACATTTATCGGAAACATCATCAGATTTTTTTAATGCTTTAATTTTATCTCCTCCCCAGATTTTATCTTTATAGATTGGTTTAAATTTTAATGGATATAACATATTAATAAATTTTTATTTAATTATTAATTTTTCTGTAACAATCAATTCTCCATTATTGTTTTTAACTAAAACCGTATATAATCCCGGGCTTAAATATGAAATGTCGATTGATTTTTCTTTTGTTTCTATAAGTTTTTGACCTAAAGAATTATAAATTTCACAGATTATTCTATTTTCTGTTTCAATATTAACAAAATCTGTTGCAGGGTTTGGATAAATACTGATTTTTTGTTGAGAGAGATTATCTACAAAATTTGCATCTTTTTTAACAATGATATTATCTAATCTTAATTCTGCTCTTGAGCCTGAATTTCCTGCAATCCAGAAATATTTCCATAGTAATTGAACATACTCCTTATCTAATAATTCTGCCGGAAGTTCTATATCGGAATATATTTTCTCATGTCCGTTGTATGTAGTCAAATATTCAACAAAATGTTCGTTAAAAATTAAATCTGTAAAATTGCCTTCAATTCCAATCCGATATTGTAATCTGATTCCGTAATTCCTCTCGTTTGTAGCGATAGTTTCACCTATCCAATTAATATAAGCATTCTCAATATTTTTAGTATTTATGGCAAGTAGGACTCCTCCCAGGTCCCTGTCTCTGCCTGTATTTATAAATGACATTCCATGGTTTCCCAGTCCGTTGATTCTAGTTCTTCTGGTATTGTTATAAGGGAAACCTATTGTGCCGATATCATCATCGTTATAATCATCATGAGGAATAAAATACGGGAACAGGAGTTCATAATTTATGTCGGGGTCTTGTGTATTTGTCTGGAGAAATATCATATTATCGGGATATTCATAGTCTTGATTGCTTGAAGACCATTCGGTAAAACTATAATCTATCTGACTTAAATTATGTGCCTGAGGATAAACCAAAACTCTGAAAGTTTGTGAAATTACGGGATTTATACCGTCATTGACAAAAATGGTAATATTTGCATCTCCTCTTCTGACAGGAATTAAAAATAAACTGTTCCCGTCTATTTCCGAAACAACAAAATTATTATCGGAACTTACTACATTTATTTCCAAAACATCTTGTCCGCCTGCTAATAATTGATTAAGGTCAATATTTTTATTTTCTCCCGATTCTATAATTTTTTGTAACCCGAGAATTCCCGTAAAATAAGGTGGAATATCTGCACTTTCTTTCTGAGTACCTTTTAATTTTATATTATCAAATCTGTTATTTCCGTCAATTCCTGTAATTGTTTCTCCTCCAAAAACTATTCTGACTGTAAAATGTGGATTATCAGACACTTCGGGAATATCCGAAAAATCCAAATTTATTAACCGATAATTTTCCGTAATGATAATATTTGATTCGAAAACAGTCCATTCCTCAGTTTCTGATGTTGAATAATATATTGTTTGAAAAGTTTGTCCGTTGGTTGTTCTTTTAACGGCATAGCTTAAAACGATATTTTCGAACTCTGTCGTAGGCATAGAGATTATAAGATCTCTCAGGTTTGACGGGTTTCTTACCCTGAGAGCATATCCTCCCTCAAATCCTGCCACGGCATTTTCGGATGTTCCGTCATTTACTCTATCCATATATCCGCCACCATAACCAAGATATTGAATATTTGCATTTTGAGACATAGAAAAATCGGACTCAACTACCCCTAATACACTATCTTCCAAATCGTTAAAGTGCCAGTAATAAAGTAATACTTCATCTGTTTTCTTTGGATTAGTATTTTGTGTAAAACTCAAAGATTGAAAACAAACTAAAATGCAAATAATAATTACTTTTTTAAAAAAACTTTTTCTTTTTATCATTACAATTAATTTTAATCAGATAAAATAAATGCAAATATATTTAAGAATTATGACTTATAAAAGTATCAATTCTTTTTATGGTTTCATCTTTCCCGATTATTTCCATAATATCAAAAACTCCCGGACCTTTCCCTTCTCCAACCAAGGCTAATCTTAACGGGGACATGATTTTCCCGAATCCGATTTCATTTTCCGTCAACCAATTTTTAATTGTATTTTCACATATTTCTGCTTCAAAATCCTTTATCTCCGATATCAGGGTTTTAACATCTTCAAGAATTTGTTTGGTATTTTCCTGCCATGCTTTTTTCAGGAATTTTTCGTCATATTCCACAGGAGCTTTAAAAAAGAAATATGTTTCATCATATAATTCATTTATAAAATTCACACGTTCCTTAACCAGTCCGCAAATTTTCGGTAAATCGAAGTTTTTATGCTCAATATTTTTTTCATTTAGTATTGGCTCAAACATTTCTGCTATTTCTTCATTAGTTTTTCTTATCAGATATTGATGATTGAACCATTTTGTTTTGTCGGGGTCGAACCTGCTTCCGCTTTTTCCGACTTTTTCGAGACTAAAAGCTTTTATCAGTTCATCTATCGAAAAAATTTCCTGTTCGGTACCCGGGTTCCATCCAAGCAGTGCGAGCATATTTACAAATGCATCAGGGAAGTATCCCTGATTTTTGAATGAATTATATATTTCTCCTTTTTCATCTTTCCATTCAATCGGGAATACGGGAAATCCGAGACTATCTCCGTCTCTTTTGCTTAATTTTCCTTTTCCCGAAGGTTTTAATATCAGCGGCAAATGAGCAAACTCGGGAGTTTTCCATCCGAATGCTTCATATAACAGTATATGCAGGGGTAATGACGGCAGCCATTCTTCTCCTCTGATTACATGAGTTATTTTCATTAAATAATCATCAACAATATTAGCGAGATGATATGTAGGAAGTCCGTCTGCTTTTTGCAAAACTTTATCGTCAAGTTCTTTGGTATTTATTTTTATGGCTCCTCTTATAAGATCATAGATTTCGAAATTATGATTTTCGGGGATTTTAAATCTGATAACATAAGGAACATTTGCATCTATTCTTTTTTTTACTTCTTCGGGAGAAACATTTAAACTGTTATTCAGATTATTTCTTGTTTCGTAATTATAGGTGAATGTGTTTCCTTTTTCTTCGGCATTTTTTCTTAATTTTTCCAATTCTTCGGGGCTGTCAAATGCGATATATGCATTTTCTGATTCTAAAAGTTCTCGAGCAAATTTATCATAAATATTTTTTCTTTCACTTTGTCTGTACGGACCGAATTCTCCTCCTTCATTGATTCCTTCGTCAAATTTAATTCCACACCATTCAAGCGATTCGCAGATATAATTTTCGGCTCCTTCAACATATCTTGTTTGGTCGGTATCTTCAATGCGTAGAATAAATTTTCCCTTATTTTTTTTTGCAAATAAATAATTAAACAGTGCTGTTCTTACTCCTCCTATATGCAGAGGTCCTGTCGGGCTTGGTGCAAATCTTACTCTTATCATATAATTATTTTTTTTACAAAGATATAAAATAATGAATTGACAGATTCCTTTTTAGTGTTTAAATATTTTGTTATTTTTGCATTGATTTTACAAAAAAACAATATACATATATGAAAAAGACAGCAATTTTATTATTTTTATTTACAGCATTTTTAACAACAATAAATGCACAGGGTGTTAGTATTAGCGCTGATGACCAGGAGCCACATCCTTCGGGTATTTTAGATTTAATTTCGACCGAAAAAGGATTTTTAGTCCCTCGTATGACAACCGAACAAAGAGATGCAATTGATGAGCCTGCAGAATCTCTTATTATTTTTAATACTGATAATAAGTGTTTTGAAACTTATGTTTTTGATTACTGGCAATCAATTTGGTGCCCTTGTGTTCAGGCAACTGCTCCGACCGGCATTTCAGGAGAAACGGAAATTTGTCTTGGGGATAATACAAATTTAAGTGTGTTAGGAGGTTCACTTGGAGATGAGGCTACATGGGAATGGTACACAGTTTCTTGTGGCGGTGTTCCTGCAGGAAGTGGTGCAAATATTGATGTTTCGCCAACAGAAAATACAACATATTATGTGCGAGCCGAAGGAGATTGTAATATAACTGATTGTGCAGAAGTTGAAATTGTTATTGAATATGCGCCGGATACTCCTACAGCCGGAACTCATATTCCCGATGAAGAACAGATTGAATGGAACTGGAATCCGGTAGCAGATGCAACAGGTTATGCTTACAATACAACTGATGATTATTCTACCGCAACTGATAATTTTACAAATACTTCTTATACTCAACCCGAACTTAATTGTGAAACGGAATACACGCTTTTTGTATGGGCATACAATGATTGCGGAGAATCTGTTTTTATTGAACTGACTCAATTAACCAGTAGTTGTACTTATGGTTGCGATGAAGCTATTGCCCCTACACTAGACGAACACACCTATAAAATAGTTGGTATCGGAAATCAATGCTGGTTTGGAGAAAATCTTAAAACTACAAAATATAAAGATGGTTCGGATATTCCTAACATAACAGATAACGGAACATGGGCAGGATTATCCACAGGGGCTTATTGCTGGTATGTTAATAATGAAGCAAATAAAGATATTTACGGAGCTTTGTATAATTGGTTCGCGGTAGAAACCGGTAATTTATGCCCCGAAGGCTGGCGAGTCCCGACTGATGAGGATTGGTATATAATGGAAAACTATGTTGATCCCACCATAGATGACCCTGCTGAAGAAACATGGAGAGGAACTGATATAGGTATAAACTTAAAAGCTACAAGCGGGTGGGATGATGACGGAAATGGTATAGATTATTATGGTTTTACCGCTGTACCGGGCGGATATCGTAATGACGACACAGGTCTTTTTTATGCACTAGGAAGTTTTAGTTACTGGTGGACAAGTTCCGGTTATAATGTTTCATCATCTTGGTATCGTAGTTTTCGTAATTATAATGAATATTCAAATCGTTATTATTATAACAAACGAGTTGGGGCAGCTGTACGCTGTGTAAAAGAGTAATCCTTTTATTATAATATAATCGTTATTATCATTATTTTTTTGATGTTATTCTACAGGCGAAGGAGGAGCCGGTTGTTGCTGAACAGGTTGTTGCCGTTCTGCAGGAGGTCCGGCTACTTCGTGTTTCGGAATTGAAAAACTGGCTAACAAACAAAATGCAAATAATGCAATCGCCAGAGTCCATGTTGCTTTTTCTAGAAAATCTGCCGTTTGTCTGACACCCATTACCTGATTACTTTGTCCGAAATTTGATGCCAAACCACCGCCTTTACTGTTCTGTATCAATACTATAAGTATTAATAGAATTGCTGTAATTACAATCAATATTAAGAAAAAGATATACATAACTAACTATTTTTTTTATTTATTAATTCTTTAAGTTTTTCTATTCGGTTTGCAAAGTAAATACTTTTTTCCGGATATTTCAAAAATAATTTTTCATAAGTTAATAAAGCTTTCTCCAAATGCCCTTGTTCCATATAAATTTTTGCAAGTGTTTCGGAGAAAAACCCATGCTCTTCAGACAAGTTGTAATCAATAATATCATCATTTCCGGAATTTGTGTCGTCTATAGAAAACTTTGTTTTATTTTCTTTAATAAATTTATCTATTAATAATGATTTTTTTGATTGTTTTTTCTCGCTTTTGTTATGTATTTTAATTATGTCCTGCTCATTATATGAAGACAATTCTGCTTTCTTATCAGTTTTATCCGTCTTAAAAAAATCATCGGAATCAATTATCACTTCATAATTTTCTGTATCCTCTTCTTCTTTCTTGTTCTTT
>SLSH01000212.1 GCA_007130555.1 Bacteroidales bacterium | reverse complement strand
TTTATTTGTCAGAAATAAACAATGTACTGTTAATATTATTTTTTATTAAAGCTTAAATTTAAACTATTATAATATTAATTTTAAGTTTTAATTTTTAATCAAAATTTGTCAAGTATCATAAATAGCAATTTGTAATACAGTAATAATAAAATTATTTTATTTATGAAGTTTAAGTATTTTTTATTGATGATTTTTACGGTGATGTTTATTAATGTGTCATCACAGGAACCGTTAAAATACAAGAGTATTTCGCATGATTATAATACCGCGATGGAATTATATAATAATAAAATGTACGGTGCTGCACAAAAGATGTTTGCACATATATTGTTAAGCGATGAAAAGCAAGAACATTCTTCGTATAATGATGATGCTGCATTTTATATTGCCATGTGTGCAATTCATCTTACCAATAAAGATGCAGAATATCTGATTAAAGAATTTATTGAGGAAACCCCCGAAAGTTATAATAAGCAAACTGCAATACTTGAGAAAGCTGATTTTCATTTTCGGAACAGAAGATACCGAAATGCAATTGAATGGTATGAAAAAGTTGACAAAATTACATTAACCCGTAATGAACAGACGGAATACCATTTTAAAGTTGGTTTTAGTCATTTTGCCAGAAAAGATTTTGAAAGAGCTGCTACTTCATTTTACGAAGTAAAAGATGTAAAATCAACTTATGGCTACATGTCTCTCTATTTTTATTCACACATTAAATATTTGAATAAAGAATATCAAACGGCTTTGTATGGATTTCTAGAGCTTGTTGATAACCCTCTTTTTAAAGAGATAGTTCCGTTTTATATTGTTCAGATTTATTATTTACAGGAAAGATACAATGAACTAGTTGAATATGCTTCTACTGTTTTTGATTCAATTTCCGACCCCAGAACAATAGAGACAATAAAATTGATTGGTTCTTCGCATTTTAAACTTGAAAACTATTCAGAGGCAATCCCTTATTTAAGAATATATGATGAAAATGCTGCTCGTACAACCGACAGTGATAATTATGAATTAGGTTTTGCACTATATATGAGCAGAAGATACGTAGGTGCAATTTCATATTTTTCTAAAATTGTTTCAATGCGGGATACAATAAGTCAAAATGCTGCATACCACATGGCAGACTGTTTTTTGAAATTGAACAGAAAAAAAGAAGCAAAACTGGCATTTGAAACAGCTTCGAGATATGGTTTTAATGAAGCAATTAGAGAGGATGCATTGTTTAATTATGCCCAGCTTTCCTTTGAATTAGATATAAATCCTTTTAATGAAGGCATAAATGCTTTAACCAAATATATTAACATGTATCCAAACTCTCACAGGATTGATTTGGTCTATGGTTTTCTTATTGATGCATTTTGGAGTTCGAAAAATTACAAAGATGCAATTGTAACAATAGAAAAAATGCAACACAGATCTCCCAAACTGGATGAAGCCTATCAAAGACTTACTTACTACAGAGGATTGGAATATTTTACAACTCTTAAATTTAATGAAGCGATTAAACATTTTGATAAATCTTTGAAATACGGGAAATACAATGTTACCATAAGAGCTCTTTGTTTATACTGGAAAGCCGACGCATATTACAGAATTGGAAATTACAGAAAAGCCATATCCGATTATGAAGAATTTATTAGTACCAGAGGGGCTCTTTCTATAGAAGAATTTGACCACGCTCATTATAATTTGGGATATGCTTATTATAATCTGAAAGATTATTCAAATGCAGGAATGTGGTTTAGAAAATTTGAAATGCAAAGTAAAGACAAAAAAACAGTAATGCACAATGACGCACTTAATAGAATCGGAGATTGCTATTATATAGCGAGGAATTTTTCACCCGCTGCAAATTATTATAAAAAATCATCACAAATGGGAATGATTGATGCAGATTATGCTTTGTATCAAATGGCTCTGTCGTACGGAGGTTTAAAATTATCTCAACAGAAAGCATGGTCGTTAAGCAGATTGTTACGGGAATATCCGAATTCGGAATATGCCGCTAATTCATGTTATGAAGTAGGAAGAACCTATAATGCCGAGTTAAATAATCCCGATTCAGCAAAATATTATTTTAATCTTCTGTTAAAAGAATATCCTAATTCTGCAATGAAAAAACATGCTCTTGCAAATTTAGGTGCAATTTATTTCAGTGATAGAGATTTTAATAATTCATTAGAAAATTTCAAGAATCTTATAGCTCAATATCCTAACACCGGAGAAGCTTCTAATGCCGCAGAGATGATAAAGTCAATTTATATTGAAATGAATAAAGCCGAAGAATATTTTAAATATGCAGAAACAGAACTGGAAGGTGTTGAAATTACAATTGATGAGCAAGATTCTATAAGCTTTCTTGTTGCGAAAAATTTCTATATAGAAGAAAAGTTTCCTCAGGCTCTGGAAGCGCTTACCAAGTATCTGAACAGGTTTCCCGGTAGTAGAAATGCTATTGAAGCACATTTTTATAAAGCAGAATTACATTATCATTTTGAAGAAAAAGAAGAAGCATTAAGATCATACTTAATTATTGCCGATTGCCCTCGAGGAGTATATTCGGAAAAAAGTACACTCAGAGCTTCGGGACTGCTTTATGAAAAAGAAGATTATGACAGAGCATTGGTTTATTACAATAAACTTTATGATATCGCCGAAAATAAAAATAATAGACATATTGCAGCAATCGGTAAATTAAGATCTGCATATTTATCAGAAAAATATGATGAGGTAATTCATGCAGCAGTTGATGTGATAGAAAATGACAGGTCAAATCAGGAACAAAAACGGGAAGCATATTATAAAATGGCAAAAGCTCATTATGCGGAAGGACGAAAAATCAGAGCTCTCAGTTTGTTTGAGGATATTGCAAAAGAAACAACCAGTTTCGAAGGAGCAGAATCTAAATACAGGGTGGCAGAAATAAATTATAAAATGAATAATGACAGTATTGCCGAAGAAATAATTTATGAATTTGCTAAAATGAATTCACCTCAGCAATATTGGGTAGGGAAAAGCTTTATTTTGCTGGCAGATATTTTTTATGACAGGACAGATAATTTTTCTGCAAAACATACATTACAGTCTGTACTAAATAATTATCCCGATGAAATAGATGGCATAAAAGATATAGCAAGTAATAAACTTACAGCAATTATTGATGAAGAACAAGAAATTAAATTAACCGAAGATTTTCTTGAACTTGAACTGGATATTTTAAAAAGCGAAGATGAAGAATACGAGGAAAATGAAGAAGATAATGATTAAATTAATTTTAACTTATTTATATTTATAAGAGTTATGTTGAAACTTAAAAATTTTAAAATTGATAATATAATGAAAACAAAGTATTTATTTTTTATTGTAGTAATGGTATTTTGTTTTGGAAATAGTTTTTCTCAACAAAATCAAACCGATCTGGATGCCCAGAGAATAACAATTTATACCGACTATACAATTGCCTTGCAGGATGCAAACAGGATGCAGTATTTGCCGGTTATTGAAGATACAATAAAGGTAGAACCGGAATTTAATTATTCAATACAACCTATAGTTTATCAAACGCGATATACTCCTACAATGATAAATGCCGCTTCTTTAAGAGAAGAACCTCTGCCGATACTGGATAACGGATTAATAAAACTTGGTGTAGGAAATTATTTGTCGCCGTATATAGAAGTGTTTTATAATAATACCTACGAAAGAGATTTCTCTGTAGGAGCTTATGCAAAACATCATTCAACTCACGGTAAAGCACGAAATGCTGCAGGACAACAAATATACACGGGGTTTAATAAAAATGATTTTCTTGTATATGGAAAAAGATTCCTGAAAAATTCAACATTATCCGGAGATATCGGATTTAACAGTAATGAAATATATTACTACGGATATGACCCTGATGCACAAATGATTGATAATCCAAGAGATAAAGAAGAATTGGAAATGCAACGATGGATGAACCTTAATCCAAAAGTAAGGTTTAATTCTAATAATATTTTTGATAAAAAGTTTAATTATGATTTACTTTTAGATTATAGCTACCTGTTTAATGTAACTGACGATTACCATCATACAGCCAAAATTGGAGGAGATTTTTCAATAGCTTCTAATAATAATAAATACGGACTGGAAAGTAAGTTTATCTATCATAACGGCTTTGTTGATTCAATAGAAGACGAAGATAAATATTTAATTTTAAATCCATATTATAAAAACTATTCGGATGCATGGCAAATAAAACTAGGAGTTAATACTACAGGAGATTTTTTTAAAGCCGATTCTGTAAATTATCACTTCTATCCAAATATCTTAATACAACATAATGTTAGTAATGTAATTATTCCTTATGTTAGTTTTAAAGGGTATCTTGAAGATAATTGCCTGAATTCCATAAGAAAAATTAATCCCTATATTCAACGATTACCTCATATTGAAGCTACAAATTATGCGCAAGTACTTGATATAGGTGTAAAAGGAAATATAAGTCGTAAAGCGTATTTCCATATAAACGGAAATTATTCTAAAATAGATAATAAAGTGTTTTTTGTAAACGATACAAGCGAAATGCCTTTGAATAATAAATTTATATTGGAATATACTAATATTGAAAGATTTAGCGGTTACGGAGAAATAAGTTTAAGGAATATTATTCCTGATTTTAACTTTATCCTTAAAGGTAATTATTATTATTACAGCTATGTAAAAAATAAAGAAAAACCATGGCATATGCCGGAGTTGGATATAAGTTTTAGTGTTGAATATCAATATACTGACGATATTACTTTCGGTAGCGATATTTTCTTTATCGGTAAAAGATATGCAAAAGAATATGACAAGGATTTGAATATAATTGAAAGAGAATTAGACCCGATTATAGATATTAATTTGTACGCAAATTATACTCTAGCATCTAATTTTAGTTGTTTTCTCTATTTGAATAATTTACTGGGACAAAAACAATATGTGTGGAACCATTACCATTCATTAGGATTTAACTTATTACTCGGATTAAAATATTCTTTCTGATACACTATTGTCCGACTAAATTTCAACATTCTTTCTGCCACAGAATCACAAAAACACTAAATATCACTAAATCAAACGCTTAGCTTTTGTGCGGATTCTGTGTTTTGGTGTTCTACTGGCAAATATAAAAAACGACCCTATAACTATGGTTGATTGTCATGAATGGCACACTTGTCAAAGGGTTTAAAAAGTTTTTGTAAATTTTTGTCGGACAATAATGTTTCTGATAATAGAATATCCAAAAGAAAAAAAATCGCTTTTATAACATAGTAATTTCTATGTTTTGATTATTCTGTTTAATAGTATTTCAAAACATATTAACATTACTTTATAATCTTCTTATAATCAAATAATTACAAAGTTTTAGAATGTTTATAATTTTATGTGTTTTTTATTGAAAAAATGATGTAAAATCAAATAAAATTATTAACTTTGTATGAATTTAATTTTATAATAAAAACTTATTGATTATGAGCGAGTTAGAAAATAGTGGTATGAAAAATAATAACGGATATTCGGCAGAAAGTATTCAGGTATTGGAAGGATTAGAAGCTGTACGTAAAAGACCTGCGATGTATATAGGAGATATAAGCTCAAAAGGTTTGCATCACCTTGTTAATGAAGTAGTTGATAATTCAATTGATGAAGCAATTGTTGGTTATTGTACAGAAATAATAGTAACGATTACCGAAGATAATTCAATTATTGTTTTAGATGATGGAAGAGGAATTCCTGTTGATATACACGAAAAAGAGGGCAGATCTGCTTTGGAAGTTGTTATGACACTTCTTCATGCAGGAGGGAAGTTTGATAAAGATTCATATAAAGTATCCGGAGGGTTACATGGTGTAGGAGTTTCATGTGTAAATGCATTATCAAAAACATTAAAAGCAACTATTCACAGAGATGGAAAAATTTATCAGCAAGAATATGAAATCGGAAAACCTCTTTATGATGTTAAAGAAATAGGAACAACCGATAAATCAGGGACAATCATTGAGTTTACTCCTGATGATAGCATTTTTGCAATAACAGAATTTAGTTTTGATATTCTTGCAACAAGATTAAGAGAACTGGCATTTTTGAATAGAAAAGTTACTTTAATTCTTATTGATAAAAGAGAAATTGATGAAGAAGGAAATCCTAAAACGAAAAGATATTATTCGGAAGAAGGCTTGAAAGAATTTGTCGAATATCTTGATAATACCAGAGAAAGATTAATCGAAAATATAATTCATATCAGAACTGAAAAAAGCGGGATACCTGTTGAAATTGCATTACAATATAATACATCTTTTTCTGAAAATATTCATTCTTATGTAAACAATATTAATACAATTGAGGGGGGCACCCATTTAACCGGCTTTAGACGTGGTTTAACAAGAACTCTTAAAAATTATGCCGATGAATCTGGACTTTTGTCAAAATTGAAGTTTGAAATTAATGGAGATGATTTCAGAGAAGGATTAACAGCCATAATTTCTGTAAATGTTGCCGAACCGCAATTTGAAGGTCAGACAAAAACAAAACTGGGAAATTCGGAAGTTAGTATTGCAGTTGACCAGGCTGTTAGTTTATTATTAAAAAATTATCTTGAAGAAAATCCCAAAGATGCCAGAACAATTGTAAATAAAGTTATTTTGGCAGCAACTGCGCGTCATGCAGCAAGGAAAGCAAGAGAATTGGTTCAACGTAAAAATGTACTGGGAGGGGCAGGTTTACCCGGAAAATTAGCAGATTGTTCGGATAGAAATCCTGAAAATTGCGAACTTTATCTTGTTGAGGGAGATTCGGCAGGAGGTACTGCTAAACAAGGAAGAAACAGAGAATTTCAGGCAATATTACCACTGAGAGGAAAAATCCTTAATGTAGAAAAAGCAATGCAACACAAAGTATTTGAAAGCGAAGAAATCAGAAATATCTTTGTCGCAATGGGTGTAACAATCGGTACAGAAGAAGATAGCAAGGCAATTAATCTTGAGAAATTAAGATACAATAAAATAATAATTATGTGTGATGCCGATGTTGACGGAAGTCATATCGTAACCCTTATAATGACATTTTTCTTCAGATATATGAGAACCCTTATCGAAGAAGGACACTTATATATAGCCACTCCGCCTCTATATCTTTTAAGAAAAGGAAAACAAGAATTTTATGCATGGTCGGAAAAAGAAAGACAGGAAATCGTTAATAAACTTACAGGCGGAAAAGAATCGGGAATACATATACAAAGATATAAAGGGCTTGGAGAAATGAATGCCGAGCAACTTTGGTCAACAACAATGAATCCCGAAACCAGAACTTTAAGACAAGTCTCTATTGAAAATGCTGCTGAAACAGACAGAATTTTTTCTATGTTAATGGGAGATGAAGTTGCTCCACGAAGAGA
>SLSH01000134.1 GCA_007130555.1 Bacteroidales bacterium | reverse complement strand
CAATCTGACTGTGTTAAAATTTTTCTGAATAGCTATGGCTATTCAGAAAAATTTGTGCCTTGCATCTTATTTATTATATTTGTTTCTTGAAAGAAAAGAATTATTAGAAGTCCCCTTAAGTTAATTATTGTTTGTCCCATATTTTTATTTTTTGGGTTGATAACACCGAAATACCTTATAATATATCTATAATTTTTTTTACATTACTTAATGCAAAACTATTATAGTCTGTTTTTTCTAAAAAAGCCTTTTTATAATTTACCCACTGTTTCAATATCTTTGTATTTGAAAGAGGTTCAAAGTCCTTTGGTTCAATTTGAATATTTTTTTCTTTGGCAAACTCAATAAGTTGATTTTGAGACCATATTTCTCCGTTGAATGTTGGCAAAATAAAGAATACAATATTATTGTCTGGTTTCGAAAAGACGGCAGTTGCAAGAGTCTGGTCGATATATCCCAAGATGGAATAACCCGAAAGATTTGCATTTAATATATATATCGGGATATCCAGTCGTTTTGCAATTATATAATAAAATATTGCCATTGTTTTATCAATAAAGATTTTTTCATTAATTAGTGTAGAAATTTTTATTGACCTGTAATTAATATTTTTATTTGAAATATATTTAAATTTTTCGGTTATAAACAGAGTATGATTAATAACTTTGATTTTTTCCAATGCTGTAAGCTGGTTGTTTAATTCAAGCCATATTTTTGCAATGATATTTTCGGTTTTATTTTTTAATTCGTCAGTATCCTCAAGTCTGTCAAAGAACTTTTCAATAATTAAAATCCCGTTTAATAAATTATCGTTTTCGTTTTTTTTCCAATTAATAAGGTTTTTGGTTGATTCGGCAAGATGGATTTCATCAATTATTTGCTCAATCCGTTTATTAGCAAGTTCATTAGTTGAATCTATCCAGTAGTTTTCAAGAATTGGTTTAAATTCTTTTTCGTTTTCAAAAAATTTTGATTTAATAGAATTATAAATGTTTTCGTCCGGATCTTCCAGAAGTTTTAACAGAGATTTGATTTCGTTTTCATTCATGGTTATTCTTTTTCTTCTTCTATTCTGATAACAGATTTTATTCCTTTTACCCGGATTATTTTTTTTGATAAATTATCAAGGTCCATGGTGTCATGTATAAATAATTCTATTATCCCTGAAAATATGCCATCATTAGACTGAAAATTAATTGATTTCATATTAATATTTCCTTCCTGATAAAAAACTTTAGTAATATTAAAAAGCAGTCCTGGTTTATCAAATCCTTCAATTTTTATTTGAGCAATAAATGAAAGTTTTTTCTCAAGGCTCCATTTGACCGAAACAATTCTGTTGCCTTGTTTAGCTGCTAATTTAGTAAGGATATTACAATTTTTTTTATGAATAATTACAGAATTATTAATATTTATAAATCCTACAACCTCGTCTCCGGGGATTGGGTTGCAACAAGTTGCAAGAGTATAATTATTTTTATTAGATGTATTTTGTATAAGAAATGTTTCGCGGGTATTAATTTTTTTATTATCTAAACTTTTGGGTTTTCTGATAAATTCCAAAGTCCAGTATTTTTTCAATATGTTTGCATCTTTTTTGTTAAGTTGTTTTTCTAAATCATCAAGCTGAATAATACCTAATCCTATTTTTCTGTAAAACTCTTCTTTATTGGTTGCATGGTATTGTTCTCTTAGTTCTTTTAATTTTTTATGGTTTATTGTTAATCCTAATTCTTTGACTTTTGAGATAAAAATTTGTTGTCCTTTGTTCACACTATACAACCTTTCTTCTTTCAAAGCGCTTTTTATTTTCGATTTTGCTTTTGAGGTTATTGCAAAGTCAATCCATTCTCTTTTTGGACTTTGTTTTTCGGATGTTAATATTTCAACCTGGTCGCCACTTTCCAGTTGGTATGACAAAGGTTGTAGATTGTGATTTACTTTGGCTGCAATTGCTTTATCACCGATTTCTGTATGAATTTCATAAGCAAAATCAATTACCGTTGCACCTTTAGGAAGTCTCTTTAGATGTCCTTTAGGTGTAAATAAGTAAATCTCTGCTGAAAACAGATTTAGTTTAAATTCATCCAAAAAATCCAGTGCGTCTTCTGACTTATCAAAAAGTTGTTCTCTGATTGTTTGTAGCCAATTATCTAAACTGCTGCTGCCGTTTTTAGAATTTTCTTTGTATTTCCAGTGTGCTGCATATCCTTTTTCGGCAACTTCATCCATTCTTTCGCTTCGGATTTGTATTTCTATCCATTTGCCCAAAGGACCCATTACGGTAACGTGCAGTGCTTCATATCCATTTGCTTTTGGTGTTGTAATCCAGTCTCTTATTCTGTCTCCATGATATACGTAAATATTTGTAATAATTGAAAAAATATTATAGGCTTGTTGCTTTTCTTTTAAGCCTCTTTTTGGTTTAAAAATTATTCTGATTGCAAAAAGGTCATAAATTTCTTCAAAAGGTACATTTTTTTGTTGCATTTTATTCCAGATTGAATAAATGGATTTAGGTCTGCCTGTTATATTACAATCAATATTATATTCTTTTAATTCTTTTATTAATGGTTGGATAATTTGGTGTATATATTTTTCCCTTTCTTCTTCGCTTTCTTTAAATTTATTTGATATTTCATTGTAAATTAACGGATGTTCATATTTCAAGGCAAGGTCTTCTAATTCGGTTTTTATTGAATATAAACCTAAACGATGAGCCAAAGGTGCATATAAATAAGTTGTTTCTCCCGAAATTTTTATTTGCTTATATTCGGGCATAGCATCTAATGTTCTCATATTATGAAGACGGTCTGCCAGTTTAATAAAAATTACTCTTACGTCTTCGGAAAGAGTAAGCAACATTTTTCTAAAGTTTTCAACTTGCAACGAAGCATCCTTATCAAGAACATTGGATATTTTTGTTAATCCGTCAATAATATTTTTTATGGTCGGTCCAAATAATTTTTCAATGTCTTGTAACGTATAATCAGTATCTTCAACTATATCATGAAGTAATGCACATACAACAGATTTTGCTCCCAAGCCTATTTCCGCCGCAACTATTTTTGCCACACCAATAGGGTGGGTAATATAAGGTTCTCCTGATTTACGTCTCATTTTTGAATGAGCTGTTTTGGCTAAATCAAAAGCTTTTTTTATTAATTCTTTATCCTGTTCGTCTTTGCACCTTTGACAAGTGTCTAAAATCTCATCCAGTTGACTGTCAATCCATATTATTTCTTCTTGTGTCAAATCCATATTATTATAAAAATATAAGAATTAAATAAAATTTATTAAAATAGTTTATATCAGCAAATTAAAAGTTACAAAAATACAAAATTACGGTTTATTTATTATATATTATAAATGAACCTAATTTTTGATGTTCATTTCCATCATAATCATAATATCTTAAAATATATAAGTAACGTTGATATAATATATTATTGTCTTTTCTTCTGCCGTCCCATCCTTCATAAGTTTTATCAGTCTTGAATACTTCAAATCCCCATCTGTCCATTATGATAAGTTCATAAGGTTCTCTTTCTATAAAAGACATTACAGGTTTAAATACTCTGTTTTTTGAAATATCACTTCCGGGATTAATAGCATCCGGCACCCATATTACAGGTTCGTGATACATGCAGATTTTATTAGACCTGCTTATTCCTTGAATTCCTGTTGGATTATTAATATGGTTTTCAGTAGCTTCAACAAAATAACAGAATTTATTTGATAAATGTCTTTGATTTTCATGAGCACTAATTACATAACTGCTAATACTGTGAGAATAGGATAAATCTGTGCTACTATTACTCCCAATATTTGATTCAATATCCTCATAAATATTATATATATGATAAAGAGAAACGCCATCTTGCCATTGGAAATAATCTGTCCATGAAAAACTATGTCTTAAGTTCTGACTATCTTCTTTTGATAATAGAATATTTGAAGAAATATTTGATTCGGATGATATTACACCGCAAGGATTTAAAGAAACTAATTTGTAATAATACCGTTCGTTATTAACATCAACATCTAAATCCGTATAATATATATCTTTTTGTCCGGTGTTTTGAAAACTTTCAATTGTTTGAAAATTTGTATCAGGATTATCTGATTTTTGAATTTCATATCTGAGAACTTCGGCTGTATTATCAACAACAAATCGAAGTATAATATTTTCACCTGATACACTTGCAGACTGGGCATATATATAAGAAGGAGCCAGATATGATTCGGTAAATATACTTTCTGAATTTGAAGTTGCACTTATTCCTCCGTTGCTTATAGCTTCTATATAATAATAATATACCATTTCTTGTGAAGTTGCATTATCAGTATAGCTTTGATTGCCGGAAACAATAGTTCCAATAACTTCATAAGTTCCATCTTCATTTCTGCGGTGTATCTTATACTCTTTAACGCCGTTTACCCAGCCTGAATATGCAGTCCAGTTTAAAACAACACTATTATTACATTTATCAAGTTGAATATTTAAATGAATTGTACTATGAGGATCTGTTAATTTGCTTCTGTTTATATCATCATCAAAAGATGCTAATCTGAAAGTTTCATAATTTTGATTTGCTTCAGACAGACTATAGGTATAAGATGTGTTTAATCTTCCGTAAACGTCATCAATATTTACTGTGATGCTGTTTTCTACTTTATATATAGAATAACCTATTACACTGATAGAATCACTATGAGTCCACTCCAAAACAACTTCCGTCGGGTCAGATTCAGGAATTACACTTGCAGATATAAATTCCGGGGCATCGGGAAGATTCCCTTGAGCTTTTATAAAAAAGCAAAACAAAACAAATAATATAATTCCAAATAATCGCATCATTACATATTAATGTATCACTAAATAAACGTAAAAAAAATCATATTGATGTCTTTTGTCAATGTTTTTTTTAACAAATGATTTTTTATAAATGTTGTTCTATTATATAATTTTATTTATAATTTTATAATAATTAATACAATGTATTATGAAATTAAAAAGCTAAAATTATTTTTTTGAGATATTACGGAGAAATTTATAGAATTTATAAAAGTGTATTATTTTAATACTGTTACCGTACCGGAATAGGTATAAGACATTCCCTGCATATCTGTTATTTTTGCTAAATATACATATACTCCATTTGGCACATAGTCTCCTTTATTATTTTTGAATCTTCCATACCATTTATCATCAAAATTTTGTGTGTAAAACAGAACTTCGCCCCATCTGCTATATATAAATAATTCGTAATTTTCTTTATCGATACCTACACCTTGTGGATAAAATGCATTATTAACAGAGGCATATATGTTTATTGCTGTGGGAAAATATACCGTATGCGGTTCAAAAATTGTTATATATTTAGTTACTGTGTCTTTACATGAATTATGGTCATATACAGTAAGTGTAACAGGAAACACTCCGTAATTTTGATAAGTATGACTAGGATGTTGTTCGTTACTCATAGCTCCGTCTCCAAATTCCCATCCCCAAATAATTATTGAGCCTTGAGACATATCCTGAAAGTCTATATGGGCGTTAAATATATTTGCTTCCCACGGCATTGCAGAAAAATCAGCTGTAGGTCCGGTTACAATTATGGTAATTTGACTTATATCTGTACATCCTTCAATATCAACTGCATAAGTAATTATATGTGTTCCTATTCCTGCAATTGAAGGGTCAAAAGTTCCAATATATGAATTTATAATTCCCGGTCCCGACCATATTCCTCCTTGAGTAACAGCGTTTAAATCAACAGGAGCATCGTCTTCACAAAATTGTCCTACAGGAGTAATTGTAGCATCAGGCATTGGATTGACAACTATAATAATTTGGTCGGAATCAGTACAATCTCCGACACCAACATTATATGTAATTGTATGGCTTCCTTCACCTGCAATTATCGGGCTGAAAGTTCCTGCATTTTGATCTGTTATACCTTGTCCTGACCATGTTCCTCCCGGTGAAACAGCAGAAAGGGTAATTGCCGGATCATCTTCGCAAAATGGTCCTACAGGAGTAATTGTTGCATCAGGGGTATCAAATACCTGAATAGTTATTTGTCCGGAATTAGAACATCCATTAATGGTAGCCTGATATGTAATAGTGTGATTCCCTATTCCTGCCATAGCAGGGTTGAAAGTTCCCGTACCTGCATTTGTTATTCCTTGTCCCGACCATGTGCCTCCGGCAGGAGTTGCAGAAAGATTAACCACAGGATCAACAATACAAAACGGTCCTGCGGGTGTAATATTTATAATAGGGATTGGATAAACTGTAATTGTAATTGTGTCTGAATCGGCACAACCTCCGCTTCCAACAGTATATGTTATTGTATGATTTCCTGCTCCCGCAATGTTAGGGTGAAAAATATTCGGACTTGTAATTCCCGGACCGCTCCATGTTCCTCCCGGTGTGGCAGCAAAAAGTTCTACCTGAGGGTCATCTTCGCAGAATGGACCAACAGGAGTAATTGTAGCATCAGCAGTTTCGATTATTTCAATTATTGTTTGGTCTGAATTAGTACAACCGTCAACAGTTACTTCGTAAGTAATAATATTATCTCCGATATTTGCATCGGAAGGTGTAAACAATCCTGTGCCTGAAACTCCTGTTCCTGACCATGTGCCTCCGGTAGGAGTTGCAGAAAGATTTACGGCAGGATCGTCAAAACAAAACGGACCTGCCGGAGTAATATTTACTACAGGAATAGGATAAACTGTAATTACAATTTGATCTGTATCAGCACAACCTCCTGATCCTACTGAATATGTTATAGTATGATCTCCTGCTCCTGCAGTAGCGGGGTCAAATGTCCCTGTACTTTGGTTGGTAATACCGTTCCCTGACCACGTTCCGCCGGGAGTAGCGGCAGTAATAGTAACTTCAGGATCATATACACAAAACGGACCTACAGGAGTTATTGTTGCATCTGCAGATTCCATAATTACAATTATTATTTGGTCAGAATTTGTACAACCGTCAACAGTAACTTCATAGGTAATAATATTATCTCCGATATTTGCATCAGAAGGGGTAAATAATCCTGTTCCGGTAACTCCCGTTCCCGACCATGTACCACCGGTAGGAGTAGCTATAAGATTTACTGCGGGGTCATCAGCACACAACGGGTCTTGTTGTGTAATCTCTACTACAGGGATTGCATTAACTACTATTGTTATTGCATCAGAATCGGCACAATCTCCGGTTCCTACATTATAGGTTATATTATGACTTCCGGGACCTGCAATCGAGGGGTCAAAAGTGTCTCCCACAACGCCGGTTCCTGCCCATGTTCCTCCGGGTGTTGCTGCAGTTAAATTAACAGGGTCGTCATCTTCGCAAAATGGTCCTATAGGAGTAATTGTAGCATCCGCAGTTTCAATCACATGTATTGATATTTGGTCTGAATCAGAACAACCGTCAATTGTAACTTCATAAGT
>SLSH01000382.1 GCA_007130555.1 Bacteroidales bacterium | reverse complement strand
CTTACTAATGTTGACTTTATTAATGTTGAAAGAAATGAATTTTCTGTTTTTCAAAATTATCCAAATCCGTTTACAGCAGAGACTAACATTAATGTTTTTGTACCGGATAGAGAAAAATACACTATTAGTGTGTTTGATTTAACAGGACGTGAAATAGTGAGTTATGAAAATATCCTTGATAGAGGATTACATAATTTTACATATTTTGCGGGGGAAAGTAAAAATTATGTTTTAGCAGTTAAGTCTGAAAAACATTATCAAAATTTGTTGATGATACAAATGGGTAGTTCTAAAAATACTGCTTCAGAATTAGTATATAATGGGTTATCTGAGAATAAAACAGATAAAGATTTAAATTCGTGGGAACTAAGAGGCAAAAAATCTCAATTTCTTTATGAAATAGGAGACCAGCTTAAATTTACAGGCTATGTTAATGGAGATTATGCAGAAATTACAGAAACTCCGTCTGAAAGCACGACTTATACATTTGATATAAACAATGTTGTGCCTAATGCACCGGTATCATCACCTCCTTCTGTTACGGAAAGTCAGATAACATGGAGCTGGAGTAGTGTTGACGGAGCAACAGGTTATAAATATAATACAACTAATAATTATAATACTGCAACAAATGTCGGAACAAACACATCCTATACTCAAGGCTCTTTAACTTGTGATACAGAATATAATTTACATGTATGGGCTTACAATGCTTGTGGTGAATCTTCTGTGCTTATATTAACCGAAGAAACTGTAGATCCGAACAGCTCTTTTGAATGTGGCGATACATATACAGACTGTAGAGATGGTAATGTTTACACTACAGTACAAATTGGAACTCAATGCTGGTTTGCAGAAAATCTTAAAACCACTCAATTCAGAAACGGGGAAACAATAACCAATGTAACAGGCAATGCGGCATGGTCAAATTTAAGTACACCCGCATGGTGTCATTATGAAAATAATAGCGGTTATGATGCATCTTACGGAAAATTATACAATTGGTTTGCCGTTGAAGATGCTCGCGGACTATGCCCCGAAGGATGGCATGTGCCAACAGATGCAGAATGGACTACTTTAACAACTCATCAGGGAGGTGTTTCAGTAGCAGGAGGAAAATTAAAAGAAACCGGATTTACACACTGGAATTCTCCAAACGAAGGAGCATCAAACAGTAGCGGATTTACTGCACGCGGAGGAGCCGCAAGATATGATAATGGTACATGGACTAATAATCATCCGTCAATTTCCAGTTTTATTAAATACGGAGGAGGATGGTGGACTTCAACACAGTTTGGTTTCGGAGCATACTGGAGAGGTATGGCTTTTAATATAGAATCAGTTGCACGTGATACTTATGATAAAAAATTCGGATATTCTGTAAGATGTTTAAAAGATTAACTTGATTAAAAAATCAAAAAGTTATTTATATTATTAAGAATACAGTATATTTGCAATAATTTTAAATAAAAAGTATTTCAAAAAAAAATATGATAAAAAAAATTAATGAAACAGAAAAGTTATTAAAAATTATAAATATTGCAATTACAGAAAAACAGGGAAAAAATTTATTAAATCTTAATTTACAGAAAATAGAGAATTCAGTTACAAAATATTTTGTAATATGTCATGGAACTTCTAGTACACATGTAAATACAATTGCTGATAATGTACAAAGTACTGTAAAAAAAGAATTTAAAGAAAATCCCTGGCAAAAAGAAGGATTTGAAAACTGTCAATGGATTTTATTAGATTATGTTGATATTGTTATTCATATTTTTCAGAAAGAATACAGAGATTTTTATAAACTGGAAGAATTATGGGGAGATGCAATATCAGAAAATATTAATTATGATTAGTAGTAAATAAAATAAACAGAGTAGTAATGACAGAGAAAAAAAAAGGTTTTGATAATAAGTCGGAAAAGAAAACGACTGATTTATTTGATAATAATAATCAAAATAATCAAAATAATCAAAACAATAAAAAACCTCAGGATAAAAAACCTTCAGGGCTTAATGACCCGAATTTTCAGAAGAATAAATTTTGGTTATATATTGCCTTAATAGGAATTATATTATTAATTACTTTTATGGATTTTGGAAAATCATCAAAAGAAATTTCAAGATCCAGATTTGAACAAGAAATGCTTTTTAATAATGACATTGACCAAATTGTTGTTGTTAATAAAACAAGAGTAGATATTTATATTAAATCCGAAAGATTATCACAAGCTACATATGATGATATCAAGAGTACAAGCGGAATAGGAGGAGAACCACGCGGTCCTCATTATTATTTTAATATTGGAGATGTAGAAACATTTGAAAGACAACTTGCCGAAGCTCAAGAAGATATTTCTCCCGAAAACAGAATTGTTGCTCAATATAAAACAGAGCATAATTACATAGGAGAAATTTTAAGTTGGGTTTTACCAATTGCGATTTTAGTTGGGATATGGTTTTTTATATTTCGTAGAATGAGTGGAGGAGGAACCGGAGGCGGAAGTCAGATTTTTAATATAGGAAAATCAAAAGCACAAATTTTTGACAAAGAAAGTCGTGTATTAATTAATTTTAAAGATGTGGCAGGATTGGAAGAAGCCAAAGTTGAAATAATGGAAATAGTAGATTTTTTGAAAAATCCAAAAAAATATACTGCTCTTGGAGGTAAAATTCCTAAAGGAGCTCTTTTAGTTGGTCCTCCGGGAACAGGAAAAACTCTTCTCGCTAAAGCTGTCGCCGGAGAAGCGGATGTTCCTTTTTTCTCAATGAGCGGGTCGGATTTTGTAGAAATGTTTGTTGGAGTAGGTGCATCAAGAGTTCGGGATTTATTCAGACAAGCAAAATCAAAATCTCCCTGCATTATTTTTATTGACGAAATTGATGCTGTCGGCAGGGCAAGAGGAAAGGGTCCAAGTTTTAGCGGTAACGATGAAAAAGAAAGCACTTTAAATCAATTATTAACCGAAATGGATGGGTTTGATTCAAATAGCGGAGTAATTATCCTGGGCGCAACAAACAGAGCAGATATACTTGATAAAGCCCTGATGAGAGCAGGAAGATTTGACAGACAAATTCATCTGGAATTACCCGATATTGTTGAAAGAGAAGCAATATATAAAGTGCATACCAGAGAATTAAAACTTTCAAACGATGTGAAAATTGATTTTCTTGCAAAACAAACTCCGGGATTTAGTGGAGCTGATATAGCAAATGTATGTAACGAAGCCGCTCTTATTGCTGCCAGAAAAAGTAAAAAACAAGTTACAAAACAAGACTTTTTAGATGCCGTTGACAGAATAGTTGGCGGACTTGAAAAGAAAAATAAAATTATGAGCAAAGAAGAGAAAAAAACAATAGCCTATCACGAAGCAGGACATGCAACTGTAAGCTGGTTATTAGAAAATGCAAGTCCTTTGCTTAAAGTTACTATTATTCCCAGAGGCAAAGCTCTTGGAGCAGCATGGTATTTACCCGAAGAAAGATCTCTTACAAATAAAGAACAACTGCTTGATGAAATGTGTTCCGCTTTAGGCGGAAGAGCTGCCGAAGAAATTATGTTCGGAAAAATATCAACAGGTGCTGTAAACGATTTGGAAAGAATTACCAAACAAGCAATGGCAATGGTTTCTTTTTTTGGCATGAGTGATAAAATTGGAAATATTTCTTATTATGATTCTACAGGACAATCCGAATTCAGCTTTTCGAAACCTTATAGCGAAAAAACAGCAGAACTGATTGATAAAGAAATTAAAAGAATTGTTGATGAACAATATAACAGAGCAAAAAAAGTGCTTAAAAATAATATTGAAGGGCTAAAAAAATTAGCAGAAAAATTATTGGTAAAAGAAGTCATTTTCAGCGAAGACCTGGAAGGAATATTTGGGAAAAGAAAATTCAATAATCCGAAAGAAATTATAGATAAAAAACGGAAGAAAACTTCTCCTGCCAAAAAGAAAAAGAAACCGAAGAAAGATGACACAAAAAATGAAAGCTAAATCATTGTTATTATTATGTCATCAATATTCAAACCCATAAACCCCGGAAACAGACTGGAGATTATAGATTTTCTCAGAGGATTTGCATTGTTTGGAATTCTGATGGTAAATCTGCCTTTAATGAATGCCCCATTTACAACGGAAATGGGAGATTTTGTCCTGTGGTCAGACAAGATAAATACTCTGGCATCCGTTTTTATTAGATTTTTCTTTACAGGAAAATTTTATGCTTTGTTTTCCCTCCTTTTTGGTATAGGATTTTTCCTTTTTTTTAAAAAAGTTGAGGATGGAAGTTCAGGAATATTATCGGTTTACAGATTACGGTTACTATGGTTGCTGGTTTTTGGCATATTACATGTTTTCTTTTTATGGTTCGGAGATATTCTTATTATTTACGCATTAATAGGATTTATAATGCTGTTATTTCGTAAAAAATCCAATAAAACTCTGATAATTTGGGCGATTATACTAATACTGGTTCCTATAATTATTGTAAGTCTTTTTGCTTTATTTATGCATTTGGTAATGATGGTGCCCGAAGTTTCTGCAGAAATTAATAAAGCTTATGCGGAAGCATATCTTAATTTAAAAGAACTTACAGAAAACGCTCTGAATATTTATGCAAACGGGACATTTTTCGAAATTATAAATATGCGACTGAATGAATATAGCAATATAATAGGAGCAATATTGTTTTTTGCACCCAATGTTTTAGCTATGTTTCTGATAGGAATTGTGTTAGCCAGAAAAGCTGTTTTTCAAAATTTTCAGAAAAATCGTAAATTTTTTAAGAAACTGATGATGATATGTTTGCCAATAGCAATTGCAGGCAATGTTTTGTATATATATTCAATATCCGGAAGTTCAATGCTTGAAATAAATTTTTATACGGCATTATTTATGATTGGGCACGGAATTGGCAGTCCGGCAATGACTTTTGTTTATATATCAATCATTGTTCTTTTGTTTGGAACTAAAATGCACTTATCGTTTTTTAAAGCAATAAGTAAAACAGGTCGTATGGCATTAACAAATTATCTTACACAAAGCATTATTTGTACAACACTATTCTTTTCATACGGTTTCGGATTATATGGAAAAATTAATATCTGGCAAGGAATTATCTTAACCATATCAATTTACTCTGTTCAGGTTATCTGGAGCCATTTTTGGTTAAAATATTTCCGTTTCGGACCTTTTGAGTGGGCATGGCGTAGTTTGACGTACAGGAAAATACAGAGGATTTAAAAATGGCACAGTATAATGCACTCTGAAATGTGCATATTTTGTTATAAATGCACTTTATATTGTGCAAAATTTGATTATTCTTTTAATTACAATTCACGATTATTTCTTATTTTTTTTTATTTTTGTGGAAAAAACGCAGAATTTATTTTTAAATTATTCGGATTTTTTAAAAATAGGTTCTTATACTTAATGGATTATGAGTAATTTTAAGGATTAGAAATATGAATAAAAACTGGGTATCCGTATATTCAACAGGAATGAGACACTTAGCAGAATTGGCAAAACAAATGTTATTGGATAACGGAATCCCGGCAGTTATTGTTAACAGAAAAGACTCGTCTTATTTGTTTGGAGAAATTGAAATATTTGTCAGACGAAAAGATGTTATTAAAGCAAAATATTATATAGAACAATTTGAAAAAAATATAAGCATTGACTAATTTTTTAAAAAGAACACTAACGGGTGCAGGATTTGTTATAATAACAGCGGCATTTATTTTGATTTCCAAATGGACACTTTTGGTGTTATTATTATTTTTTAATATTACGGCACAAATAGAATTTTTTAAACTGGTAAAAAAAGACGAATCAAAACCATTAACTTTTTCTGCGATTTTTTCAGGAGTATTATTAATAATAATTTCATTCTTATATTCAGAAAATATCTTGTCAGGTGATGCTTTTGGAATAGTATTGGTCCCATTTATGTTTATTTATCTTGAAGAACTTTATTCAAATAATACCAATCCTCTAAGAAATGTTGCCTTTTCTTTTTTATCGGTATTTTATATTAGTTTACCTTTAAGTATTTCGTTATTTTTAGTATATGGATTTAACCAAATATCCGATATTCAAACTGTTAATTATAATCCCGAAGTATTGTTAGGGATTTTTGCTTTAATTTGGATTTTCGATACAATAGCATATTTAATAGGAGTACCTTTGGGTAAGAATAGACTTTTTAAAAGAATTTCGCCGCTTAAATCATGGGAGGGAACAATCGGTGCAACAATTTTTACTCTTGTTGCGGGATATTTTTTTTATAAAATAATTCCTGTGTTAAGTATTGAATCATGGCTTATAATTTCTGCTGTTATAATAGTTTTCGGGACTTTCGGAGACCTTATAGAATCAATGTTTAAACGTAGCATAGACATTAAAGATTCGGGAAATATATTACCCGGACACGGAGGGATATTAGACAGAATTGACAGTTTTTTATTTGTTATTCCGTGGATATGGATTTATTTAATAATTATAAAATTATTAAACTGCTAATTTAAAGTGCTGATTTTTAAATAAGTAGCAAAGCAAACAGGAATTATTATATTTTTTATTGACATTTTTACTATTTTTTTGTTATTTTTGTTATTGAGTTTAAACTTTGTAATTATGAAGAAACGATTACTTTTATTATTGGTTATTACATTTTTAGTAATAGAAGTTTTTGCAAGTTTTGTGCCTGAAAAAGAAGCAAAAAAAATAGCGAAAAGTCATTATTTTGAATATGGGAATAATATTGAAAATAAAAATATTATTTGGGAAAGCATAAATCTTGATTGTATTGTTAATCCCGAAAAAGATAAAACTCAATTGTTTTATATTTTTAATGTAAGTAATGATAAAGGCTGGATTATTGTTTCATCACACAGAGCCATCATTCCGGTTTTAGCATATTCCTTTAACGGAAATTTTGATTATGTTCATTTACATCCCGGGTTAGAATTAATTTTAGACTCATATCATAAAGGGATTAAATATGCTTATGAAACAAATATGCATGTATCAGAAGAAGTTGGTTCTGAATGGGAATATTTAAAAAATTTTGTTCCCGGGCAATCCCTTAAACAGATAAAATCAGGAACCCCATTATTAGAAGATGTACTTTGGAGACAATCCTGGCCTTATAATGCCTTATGTCCGGAAAATGATGACCTTGAGGGGGAACAATATAATGGTCATAGTGCGGTAGGATGTGTCGCCCTTTCTACGGCTATGGTAATGAAACATTATGGCTGGCCTGAAACAGGAGAAGGTTCATATACTCATACATCATCCGCAAATGGCGGACATGGAGATATTACAATTAATTTTAGCCAGGAAACTTATAATTGGAACAATATACCTAATTCAATAGGATTTTATGATCCTGTAAATCAGGATTTAGCAAAACTCTTGTTTCATGTCGGTGCAGCAGTAAGGTCATACTGGGGTCCTGTAG
>SLSH01000090.1 GCA_007130555.1 Bacteroidales bacterium | reverse complement strand
TATTTCTATATAATTTTGAAAAAGTAATGTTTTTTAATTATCCCATATTCAAAAATGTAGCAACTCTCATATCGGGGACAGCAATTGCTCAAATAGTTTTAATTGTTTTTCAGCTTATATTAAGACGACTTTTTTCTCCTGATATTTTCGGAAGTTTTGCTGTTTATATGAGTATTGTCGGAGTATTAGTAATTTTATCCACATTACGGTATGAATTTGCGGTAGTATTACCTAGAGAAGACAGGAATTCAAACAGTATTGTTGCGGGAGGTATATTTATATCTTTTATTATAAATCTGACAATATTAATCATTATTCTCATATTTATAAATCCCATAGTTGAATTCATAAATTTTCCAAAACAATATAGTTACTGGTTATATTTTCTTCCATTAAGTGCTTTTCTTTTCAGTACTTATCAAATGTTTAACTACTGGCTTACAAGAAAGGCATCCTTCAGACCAATTGCAATAAATAAAGTTTTCCGACGCTTATTTGAAGGAACCACTCAGTCGGGTTTTGGTGTATTTGCAATAAATACAGGTTTAGTAATCGGAGAAATAGCGGGAAGTGTGGCAAATGTATTTGCAGGTATTTATCAGGCACGAAAAAAAGGCTTTACATTAAAAGTTGTTTCGGTAAAAAAAATAAAATCATCTTTAAAAAGATATAAAGGATTCCCTAAATACCAGGCATTACCGGCAATATTAAATACTGCCAGTCTGATGTTACCTATAATTTTTATAAATAAATTTTTTAGTGCCGAGAATGCCGGTTTTTATGATTTAAGTAAACAAATTTTATCAGTACCTTTGGCATTAATCACTGTATCTCTTTCGCAGGTATTACTAAAAGATTTTTCCGATAAAGTAAATAATAACCAAACTTTAACGAAAAATGTCCTGAAAACAGCAGGATTATTATCTGTTATAATAATACCTTTTATGCTGATAATAATCTTTTTCGGGAGAGATATTTTCGGATTTGTTTTTTCATCAATATGGACAGAATCAGGATATTATGCAGCTCTTCTAGTTCCCGCATTTGCAATTCAATTTATTGTATCTCCCATAAGTATATGTTTTACGGTTTTAGAAAAACTTAAAAAACTTGCTTTTTGGCAAATCGGTTATTTTATTCTCATTATGGGGTTACTATTTTTTACATATTTACCTATTGATAAATTTTTATTACTATACACTTTAATTAATATTTTTGCATATTTAGTGTACTTCACAATGATATTATCTATATGTAAAAAATATGATAAATCATTATGATAACTTTTAAAAATATTATATTTGCCAAAAATTTAAAAAATTAAACAAAAAAATATTGCTTTTAAATGACAAAGTATAAATCAATATTAAGAAAAGTTAATGATTTTTTTAAAACACACACGCTGATATTTATATATACATTAGTATTATTATTATTACTTTATGGGACATTCAAAACATCCGGAACAAAATATTCGGGATTATTAGCAATATACGTCTTTACTTTAATTATATCTTATATTATATTTGTAAAAGCTAAACTAAAAAACTATCTGGTACGTATTTATAAAAGAATTACTATCCCACTTTCGTACCAAACTTTAAACTACATCTCGTATTTTGTGTTTTTTTCAACTATTGTTTTTATTATTTACCATTTGTCTATACTGGGAGGTTCTCCTCAAATAAAAGCGTTTTCTTTTACAAATGTTGATGATATTGCAAATTTAAGACGCGGAATAACAGAATTCGCTCCTACCGGTATTAAATATCTTTCCAGTTTTATAGTTAAAGGTTTTTTACCATTTTTAATTCTTTATTTTTTTATAAAAAAGAAATATGTATTTTATTATATTATTCTTTTTATTGCAGCTTTTTATGTTTTTTCTCTAATGCAAAAAAGCTATATTGCAACAATTTTAATCCCCGTGTTTATTTTTTCGTTGTTGCAAAAGAAGTATATCTATTCTCTTAAACATATTCTTATAATTATTATCGTTATTTTTACTATGTCTTTTTCGGCAAATCCCGAAATTAAAGATGACTTTATTGCAGGTTTACATGAAGAAAAAACAGAAGATAATCAGGGAAAAGCATCTTCATATAATAGTTTTCAAAAAATTTATTTAGGATTAAAAAACAGAGTACTGATAATTCCCGGACAACTAGTAGCCGAATGGTTTTATATGATCCCCGATAAAAAACCTTTTTTGTATGGTAACGGATACAGACTTGTTGCTAAAATAAAAGGAGAAGAATACATTAATTATCCCAGAGAATTTGCCATACACTTAAGACCTGAACATATTGAAAGAGGGCTGACTCCAAACCTGAATACAGCAAGTTTTATGTATGATTATGCAAATTTTGGAAAATTGGGACTATTTATATCGGGAATTGCTTTGTCGCTTCTATTTATATTTATTGAATCTATATTTTTAAATAATTTTACTTATAAGTTTTGTTTAAACTTCTCTTTTATTCTGTTCATAAGTTCTACGGCATTAACGACTACTTTATTATCAGGTGGTTGGGGAATAATAATATTTTTATTTATACTATTTAAACCTCAATTGAAAACAGAGAATATTAAAATATAACAAAAATCTTGATAAATGAAAATTTGCCACATAACAACAGTACATCAAAGGTATGATGTAAGGATTTTTCATAAGCAGTGTAAATCTTTGGCGGAAAAGTTTTCTGAAGTTATTTTAATTGTTGCCGATGGTTTGGGAGACGAAACTATTGATGGTATTAATATTTTTGATATCGGCAATAAAAAAAAAGGCAGAATAAACAGATTTACAAAAACAGTCAATCAATCAATAAAGAAAGCAATATCAATAAATGCAGATATTTATCATCTACACGACCCTGAATTATTAAGGATAGCGGGAAAGTTAAAAAAAAACAACGCAAAAGTAATCTTTGATTCACATGAAGACTTGCCTCGGCAAATAATTACTAAACCTTATATTCCAAAAATAATCAGAAAACCTCTTGCATTTTTTATTGAAAAATACGAACATAAAAAAGCAAAAAAACTTGACGGAATTATTACAGCCACACCTTTTATCAGAGACAGATTCATAAAAATAAACAAAAATTGCATTGATATTAATAATTACCCATTGCTCTCTGAAATAGACCTTTCAAACGAAAACCATGACAAACAATACAAAGTATGTTATATTGGCGGAATAACCGAAATAAGGGGAATATCAGAATTAATAAAAGCTTTGAAATATACAGAAGTAAAACTTGACCTGGCGGGGGAAATTACTCCTGATTATAAAAAAATAATAATTAAAATTGAGGGATGGCAAAATGTAAACGAACTTGGGTTTATTAACAGAGAGAAATCCTGGCAAATTAAAAAAGAATCTATTGCAGGTATGGTAACTTTTCTTCCTGTGCCAAATCATATTAATTCTCAACCAAATAAAATTTTTGAATATATGGCTTCGGAAATTCCGGTTATCGGTTCAAATTTTCCGCTATGGAAAGAGATAATTGAAGATAACAATTGCGGATTATGTGTAAATCCTTTAAATTCTCATGAAATTTCAAAAGCAATTAACTATCTTGCAAAAAATCCTGCAGAAGCAAAAGAAATGGGAAAAAACGGAAAGAAATTAGTCCTTGAAAAATACAACTGGGAAATTGAAGAAAAGAAATTATTAGATTTTTATAAAAAAATACTTGAACAATGAAAATAGCAACTATAATAGGGGCACGTCCGCAATTTATTAAAGCTGCAGTTGTAAGCAGATACATCAGAGAGAATAATAATAATGATATAAAAGAAATCATTGTTCATACAGGACAGCATTATGATACAAATATGTCGGATATTTTTTTCGAGCAAATGGATATTCCAAAACCTGATTATTGCCTGAATATAAATGAATTAACCCACGGTGCAATGACCGGCAAAATGTTGGAAAGAATAGAGGAAGTTTTACTTAAAATCAAACCCGATTTAGTTTTGGTTTATGGTGATACAAATACAACATTGGCAGGAGCATTGGCAGCAAGAAAATTGCATATAAAACTTGCTCATGTCGAAGCCGGATTACGTTCGTTTAACATGAAAATGCCCGAAGAAATAAACAGAATATTAACCGATAGAATTTCCGACTATTTATTTTGTCCCACAAATCAGGCTGTAAAAAATCTTGAAAACGAAGGATTTAAAAACTTTGACACAAAAATTATCAAAAGTGGCGACGTAATGCTGGATGCTGCTATTTATTATTCCGAAAAAGCCGTTAAACCCGACTTTGAGATAAAAGACAAATTTATATTATGTACAATACACAGGGCTGAGAATACTGATGACCTGAAAAAATTGCAATCAATATTCAATGCTTTATCAAATATAAACAAAGATTATCAAATTATCTTACCCCTACATCCGAGAACAAAAAATATAATTAATAAAAACAATATCAATTATAATGCAGATAATATCTTAATTACAGAACCCGTAGGTTATCTTGAAATGATATATCTGTTAAAAAATTGTTCTCTTGTAATGACAGATAGTGGCGGACTTCAGAAAGAAGCATTTTTCTTTAAAAAACAATGTCTGACAATGCGAGATGAAACCGAATGGGTAGAACTGGTTGAAAATAATTTTAATATTGTTGTAGGTAGTGACGAGAAAAACATATTAGATGGATTTGATAATATTTTTAAAGTCCGTCCGAATTTTGATATTGATTTATACGGGAAGGGAGATGCAGGAAAAAATATAATTGAAGGAATAAAAAACAATTAGTTTATAATGAATATTTTATTAATAAATCATTATGCCGGTTCTCCTAAAATGGGAATGGAGTTCAGACCATATTATATGGCAAGGGAATGGGAAAAGATGGGGCATAAAGTTTTAATTGTCTGCGCTTCATATTCGCATGTAAGATCCAAGCAATTTGATATTACCAAAGATTATACAATAAAGGAAAGTGAGGGTATTAATTATTTTATCATAAAAACACCAAAATATCATGGCAATAATTTTGGAAGAGTTAAGAATATATATTCTTTTGTCAGGGGATTAAAAAAGCATTCAAAAAAATTGTCGGAAACTTTTAAACCTGATTTTGTTATAGCTTCTTCAACCTACCCTTCGGATATATATTCCGCACACAAAATCTCAAAATTATCAAAAGCAAAACTAATATTCGAAATCCATGACCTTTGGCCACTTTCCCCAATGGAATTAGGAGGATATTCAAAATGGCACCCATTTATTATGCTTATGCAACATGCAGAAAATTATGCATACAAAAATTGTGATAAAGTAGTTTCAATATTGCCCAAAACAAAAGAACATGCGGTTAAACATGGATTAAGCCCTGAAAAGTGGTATCATATACCTAATGGTATTGTAGTTGATAAATGGAATAAAGAATTGGAAATTCCTCAAGAGTATTCCGAAATAATAAATAAGCAAATAAAAAAAGGGCACCAATTAATAGGATATACAGGAAGCCACGGAGTTGCAAATGCATTGGACTGTATTATTAATGCCATGGAAATATTAAAAAATCATGATATTTCTCTGTTCTTAATAGGAAACGGACCCGCTAAAAATGATTTAATAAATTTATCAAAAAGACTTGACTTAAAAAATGTGTTCTTTCTTAATTCAATTGATAAAGAACTTATACCCTCTATTCTGGATAAAATAGATATATTATATATAGGATTACAAAATCAGCCTTTGTTTAGATTTGGTATCAGTCCGAATAAACTTATTGATTATATGATGGCAGGGAAACCGGTAATTCAGGCAATAAAAGCAGGGAATGATATTGTTAAAGAAGCTGAATGTGGCATTTCAACAGAACCCGAAAATCCTGAAAAAATATCCGAAGCCATTATTAAATTAACTAATTTGAGTGAAAAAGAAAAACTACTGCTTGGAAATAACGGAAAAAACTTTGTACTTAAAAATCATAATTATAAAATATTGGCAAAAGAGTTTATTGATATTATTTGCCGATAATTCTATGCATTTCCAACAATCTCCTCATAAAACTTATCCCACCCCTCCCATTCATGTCTTTTAAGATTACTGTTATGCCATAGAATGACGATATCTCCATTATATTTTTTTGTAGTATTTATTAAATTTTTGCATATTTCCTGCAACTCATTTTTATCGGAACTTAGATGTATCAATGCCGTATCCATAATATTCAAAGGTCTTTCGACAAGATTTAACTGTTTTCGGTTAATTACATCAAAAACGGGATATTCATGGCATACACCTGCACGAAATCCTATATCACTGTGATATCCGATGCTACTATCGGTTTTTAGTCCGTTTTGTTCCCACAAATTCCATGTATCGGGATTTTTAAATCTTAAAAAATGCTGTCGTCCTTCGCTTACCTGTGGATGAATATTTTTAATTCTTTTTAATTCTTCTGCAAATTGTTTGCTGTCGTTATATGTTGTATAAGACGGATGAATGCCTACATTATGACCTCTAAATAATATACTTTTGATTTTTTTCCTAAGCTTTTTATTGTTGATATCAAATTTAACGTCGGTTTCACCGATTTTGCCCGTTTGAAAATAAAAATGAGATTTTAAGTTTTTACTTTCGGCAATATCCATAAAATAATCAAAAGTATCAAAAACATCATTTTCCTTTTTAATAGTTTTATTAAAATAGTCTTTATTTGTTTCAACAAACTTTTTCAAACTATTTCTCTTAAGCAAATCTCCTCCGAGGGCTTTTACATATTTAATAAAACTGCCGTATCTTTCAAATTCATCAATGTCATGAGTAAGAAAAACGCGGTATTTTTTTTCTCTTCGTTTACAATTATAATTCATTTCGCACAATACATTCCACAAAAACTCTGCATATTCATTTACCAAAGGTCTGCGGTGCAGATTCATTTTTTTCAGAAATCCGCATTTTTCATCAAATCTGTCATGTTTATCTCTGCAACTTTTTAATGCTATTTCTTCCCATAATGTTAGCATAAAAAAAATCCCTCCTACGATGTCATTTCCGATAAATGCGGTATTCTGATTTATTTCAAATTTCTCATCTCCGAATATAACGGGCAAATCCTTTTCGGGAGTAAGAACGGAATTTGTATTTTTATATTCACGAGGAATCGCATCAGAATTTTCATAATATTTATATCCGGGTTGATATTGCGAGAAAAACTTATCGGAAATTATTATTATTTTCTCTCCGAACTTAATATGATAATTTTGCTCTGTATGTGTAAACATCTTATATTCAACACCAAAAACATCTTTAAACAAAAAATCAAACACATATTTTTTTTCTTGCTCAAAGTTTTTATGGATGTATATTTCTATCATTAGAATGCCTGTAATAAAAAATCAGAAAAGCAAAAATATATAAAATATACGAATTAAAAATTAAAAACAAATTTTATATCTATAATCGGACAATCATTATTTTTTTTATATTT
>SLSH01000434.1 GCA_007130555.1 Bacteroidales bacterium | reverse complement strand
TTCTGAATAAAAACAAAAAACAATGTATTACTTGAGTAAACAATAATATCGTAAAAATAATTTGTATTTTTTTTTAATATTTTAAAAAACTTATGAAAGTTAAAATAATTAAATAAAAAAAATGTATTTTTGTTTCCGGTTAGAAATTTTTAATCAATTAAAATTATTAAAATAATCAGATGAAATCTTTAATAATAGCTCCCTCAATATTATCTGCAGATTTTAATAATCTGGGCAGAGACATAGAATTACTTAATAATAGTCTTGCCGACTGGATACATTGCGATGTTATGGACGGCGTTTTTGTTCCGAATATATCTTTTGGTATTCCTGTTGTCAGTCATATCCGGAAAATTACCAAAAAGGTTCTGGACGTTCATCTTATGATTGTAAAACCGGAAAGATATATTAAAGATTTTAAAAATGCAGGAGCGGATATTTTAACAGTACATTACGAAACGTGTACTCATCTGCACAGAACCGTTCAGGAGATAAAAAGTGCCGGTATGAAAGCCGGTGTTTCATTAAATCCTCATACTTCGGTAGCTTTATTGAAAAACATTCTGAGTGAACTTGATCTGGTACTGATTATGTCTGTTAATCCCGGTTTTGGAGGACAAAGTTTTATTGAAAACAGTCTTGACAAAATATCCGAACTGAAACAGATGGCAGATGTTTTAAATCCGAAATTAATAATTCAGGTTGACGGAGGAGTTGATACGAATAATTCAAAAAAAATCGTTGAAGCAGGTGCTAATTCGCTTGTTGCAGGAAGTTCGGTATTTAAATCAAAAGACCCGATTAAGACTATTGAACTTCTGAAGAAATCATAAACATATTTATTATTTCCCCCTTACAAAATCAGTTAAATATTCAAATGCCCCTGTTAATTTTTCGTCTTTACAAATTGTAGCTCTTTTAATAATATCTTCTTTGTCTTCATTAGTAATATTTGGTATTACATTATTAATAAATATATGTCCAAAGTCAAATGAAGAATCTCTGGGTAATTCTCCCGGCAGATTATCAACAGCCATTACTGTAACGGAATTTTCTTCAAGTGGCAGAGTTTCTTTCCCTGTTTTTTTACAATATCCGTATATCGGATGGTCAATAGTTGAGGCACGAATAGTAGAAGGTATGGGAGCCGCAATATCACAACTAATGTCAGCAATCAGATTTGTTTTAAAATCAGAATCATTATAATCTTCGTCTGTTAAAAAAACCGGAGATTTTGGATCCCAGAAATGGCATGCAATCCACATATCAGCATGTTTTGAATATTTTTTAAAATCAGATTTGTAATTATTCGGGTTTGTAATAAAGTCATTAAAATTAAAATTAATTCCGTCTTTGTGCAAAACATAATCCTCAACATCAATCTGACAAACAACCGGTTCGCTAAAATTTTGATTTAAAAACTCATAAGGACTAAGATTTTTAAGTTTTAAGGGTTTCAATAATTCCATTGCACCTTGACCTACACGCCCTTTACCCGTTATTATTATTTTAAAATTATCAGGGATGCTTACTTTTTTTATTTCCCGAAGAACTTCATTATAATCAAAACAATCCTTTGCTCTTTTAAGTTTGAATTTTTTGCTTTTTAATCCTTGAACATACATAGCATTATATGCCCCGACTATCCCTGCCCAGCGACCAAAAGCAACAACTCGTGTTCCGTTTTTGTAAGTCAGTAGTTCATGGTCAACCATAGTGATATTTAATTCAATCATTTTTTTTAAGAGATTTCTGTTATACTCCTGAAATTTATGGGTATGCGAAAAAAAATGATACTGTTTATCAGGGATTAAATACCCGGTTGAAACCTCTTTAATTCCCATAAGAATATCACAATCACTGATATCTTCCTGCATTTTAAGACCAAGTTTTAAATATTCCTCATTTTTATAACAGCGTAAATCACATGGTTGAATTACTAAATCTGCATAAGGAAATTTTTTAGTAAATTCCAAAGCAATTTCAGGAGTAAAAATTACTCTTTTATCGTGAGGTTTTTTTGTTTCTTTTATTACCGCAAATTTGAGTTTTGGACACATATCATATTATTTTAATTAAAAATCGGGCATAAAAATAATATTTTTTTTTAAATGGAATAATTTTTGTATTTTTGCATTACACAATTTATAGGGGTCGTTTTGGTTTTGACAGCAAGGTAAATGATTGTGTAAGCATGCCGGGCAATGTAAATAACCCCGTAAAACTTTTTTGCAACTTAATTAAATGGCGCAGACAACTATGCTCTTGCTGCCTAATCGAAGTTTAGTAGATTAAGGCTTTATCCCGATACTAGGTATTGGGTCAAGACATTCCCCGGGTGGACTTTTCGGTTCCGGCCCGATAGTGGAGTGGCGGAAAGACCGAAATAGCAAATCCGAAACTCCGGCAGATTTGCGAAAAATTAAGGAGATAAGGAAATATTTAGGGTGTCTGTTCCCGGAATTTTTCCCGAAAATCCAATAACAGAATAAGCATGTAGAAAACACCTTTGTTTCTTGTTTGGACGCGGGTTCGAGTCCCGCCGACTCCACTGAAACAAATTCAAAAAGTAACTAAATGGTTTAAAATGAATGTTTTAAGCCATTTTTTGTTTTATAGCAAATACGAAATATTTTTTGCTACTCTTCAGCCCGCAATTGTGCAAAGCCTTTAGTTTGCAGCAGTTGTTTTTCTCTACGTATTCTTTTAAGTTTATTATTTTTAGAACCATTTCTTTTTTCTAAGATACAATACCATTCCTAAAAATATGAGAATTATAATAATCCATATACTAAAGTAGCCGTATTTCCATTCAAGCTCAGGCATATTCGTAAAATTCATTCCGTAAATGCCTGCAACGAAAGTCAACGGAATAAATATGGTTGCAACAATTGTAAGGGTTTTCATCACCTGATTCATTCGATGCCCTTGCACAGAAAAAAATAAATTTGTTTCACTCTCGAGTGATGAAAGAATCATATCACTGTTATCAATCAGAGTTAAGCATAAATCCTTGATTTCAAGAAAATATTTTAAGTGTCTTTGCTCAATACATTGACATTCGCCACGTTCAACAATTTGAGCAAACTCTTTAATTGGTAGAATTGATTTCTTAATGAAATGAACAAACTTTTTTTGATTTTCAATGATTTCAAGAGCATTTGGGGATGGCTCTTTTTTAGTGTTTGCAAAATTAAATTTTCCAATCTCTTCATCCAGTTTACTTAGGGTCTTAAAATAATTGTCTAGAATTGATTCAATCATTGCGTAAAGCAAATAATCAGCAGTACGCTCTCTTAGAATCCCTTTGTTTTCTCTTAACCTAACTCTTAGATGTTCAAATAAGTCTGCTTTTTTCTCCTGAAAAGATATTAAAAAGTTTGCGTCAAAAACAAAGCTGATTTGCTCAGTTATCATTTCATTTTCTGAAGGGACAATTGATTTTAAAGTCAAAAAAGAAAAATCATCATATTCTTGAAATTTAGGTCTTTGGTTTACATCCAAAATATCTTGAATAACTAAACTGTGAATACCTTGTTTCTCACAAATTGATGCAATGGTTTCGGTATCGTTTAATCCATAGATATTTAACCAGTAATTATCTCCATTTTTTTCAAAGGTTTTAATGATATCAGGCGAAATGTTTTTGCTTTCATCACACTCTTCTTTTCTGTATCTAAAAAGCTGAATGTCAATTTCATTACTGTTGGAATCGCCAGTAAAAATGAATTTACTTGGGTCTTCCTTTTTTCGGTTAAGAATAGATATAAATCTTAAAGGTTTGAAAGCTTTCATTTTTTTTATACGGTTTAAATAATTTCTTTATTTTGATGCATAGTCAAGCAATTGTTGCCATACTTATATTATCGAAAAAAATCTAATACATTCAAAAATACGTGCCTTGTAATAGTTTTCATCATTTTTATTTATCAAATAATAATTATATTGTCCCCTACAAAAGTAAAAAATTATCACCACAAAAGGAATAAATTATGGGAAAGTTTTTGGTACTTTGTCAGCCCGCAATATTTTTTCTTGAACCGTGTACTGCTCATATCTTATTTATAAAATTACCGCTCAGTTATTTACGCAATTAGGCAAATGGCTGTTTGGTTTTGCTTGCAAAGTATAGCAGGGTAGGAGCAAAAACAATCTGCCATTTAGCAGGATATTAGTTAATTGGAAAAACAAGAAAATATCTATTTGATACTCAAATGTTAAAAAAGCTTTTATTTATAAAGGCTTTTGTTGCACGACAAAATTATACTTAAATATTCATTATTAGTAATCGTCATAATTGATAGTTTCCATCTGTACGGTATTTGGATTTATAATAATCTTTTCATATTTTGGAGTGATTTGTTTTGAATTTAATAAACTAATTATACCAGAGGTATCATTTTCGGATGCATTGACTCCAAATATAATTTTTGAGATAAGACTTAAGTCGAAAGGATAATATAAATACATTTTGTTTTCTTCTAGTCGCATTTTTGAGTTCAAACTAGGAGATTCTAAATCTACAATTAACCTTACTTCTTTTTCGTATGACCATTGTTTGATTTTTGTAGTTGCAAGGAAAAGTCCTCTTTCTTCGCTAGTCTTTTGTGAAATTTTTTGTCTGTCTTTTTGAATGTTTTGTGAATATGTAACTTTTGAAGGACCACCCATAAATTTGGTTTTTTCGAAATCAATTTCAAAACATACTCCAGAATGATTCTTTGCATAGTGAGACCACATTAAGAAAGAATTGTCAGTATCATATTCTTGACAAAAACAACAAACATATGATGGTTCAATAAATCTTCTGAAAAAAGAATTTTTAATAGAATGAATTAGTTTATAATTATTGTCAAAAGGTTCCCACCAATTTTTAAATGACAAATATGGGCTACAATCTAAAGGATCATTAAAAGTATCAATTCTTGAAAATCTTAATTCAGATTTTAAAATCGTTTGTTGAAATCCATTAAAGTCCATAAACCTATAGGCTTTCCCCAAATATGTATTATAAATATCTTTACTCATTTTTTGCTTGTTAGTCTAACTCACTACCCTCAACAACCCCAATCTCCTCCTCACTCAAACCATACAACTCATAATCATTTTTCATCAATACTTTTGTTTTTTCCTGAGTCAATTATTTTTGCATTTTTATTGTTAACATTTTTTTTACCTGTTTTTTCTTCTGCAAGAAGTTTCAAACGGTTACAATTTGTAACCGTTTGGTTGCCTTCTTTTACTAATCTGCTTTTCATTACTTTCCAGTAATTTCTTGCACGCTGATGTGTAGGTTGCTCTGTCAAAACGCCTACAACATCTACGATAGAAAAATACCACTTCTCCTCATTATCGTTCCAGACCGAACGTATCTGCTTTTGCTCAAATAATTTTATGGATGTTTCCTTGTTCATAATCTCTTTTATTTAAAACTGTTTTCAACAATCTCAATCTCCTCCTCACTCAAACCATACAACTTATAAATAAGACGGTCAATTTGGGATTCTAATGAGGAAGTGTCGGCAGCAGGATTTTGTTTTTTCATATTAAAAATTTTTTCAGTTATTTTAGCAATCTTTTCTTCAGTATTTTCTTCAGGGACAGAAATTGGTATTTTTTCTATAGCTTGTAATGTTATTTCTCCTTCTATGCCTCCACTTTGATAAAAATTTATAAAGCAAAATTTTATTAATTTTGAATTCAACAAAGCTAATAAGTATTTTAATCTGTCTCCTACAATAAAATAGCTAGTATTTAATAAATAATGTCCTTTATCGTCTATTGTAAAAGATTGTTCTTTAGATGCTTTTGTGAAAACAATTTTTTCTATTTCAAAATCCTCTAAGTAAGCACATGCTCTAAGTTCCCACCAAAAATCTCCCTTATCTAATCTATTCTCTAATTTAATTTTATTTACTGATAAATAATTGTATAAAGATGAATAATTATTTTCAAACCACCTATTAGCTTCATCATATTCCATATTCCCATACCTTGGAGGAGGTTCGCATAATTTATCATTAAATTTGTTAATATTATTTTTAATTGTAAATCCCTTAGGAATGTAAATAAGCCATAAATTAGAATTATTATAAAAATATCTTTCAATATCCCTTCCTCTTAACAATGGTTTAATAAATTGTTTATTATTTTCGTCATTTTTACATAACTCATTTTTAGTTTTTTCATCTATAATAAAAGCTTCGTTTAATCCTGTTGTAATTCCTCTAAAAAATTTAATATCCCAATTTTTAAGTGGTTTCCCATATTTTTCTATTTTGTTCTTTATTGCATAATTGTTAAATCCTGATAAATTCCATATACTATAATTTTTCAAATTTTCAATTTTTGAGTATTTTGTATCATTAAGAAAAATCATAATATCAGAATTGCTATTATGAATTTTATATTTCAATTCATTAGAATTATCAACGCTTTTAGTAAAACTAATTATACATGAATCAACATTTGCTTCGTCAAATATTTGATATTTCTTAAAGTCAATAATCTTTAATTGAGAAACATTATTAGATAGATATTCTCTGGTTTTAGTGCCATAACTTGCTGTTTTCCACTTATTAGAGACAATAAATGAAACAAAATAATTTTTTGCTATGATTTTTTCTGATTGTTCAATAAATAAACAATATATATCAATTCCATTTGAGAATGTAGTATAATCAGATTTGTATATATCATTATTTTTTTTTGCTCCTGCTAATGAAAAATACGGAGGATTCCCAATACACACATCAAATCCAACAAAATTACCATCATCATCTAAAACTTCAGGAAATTCAAATCTCCATTCAAAAGCATTTTCGTAAATCTTATTGTTTTTAATTTCTTCAATTAGTTCTTCTTGTTTTTTTATTTTGTCGGTCAGGTTTTTAGCTTTTTGGTCAAATTCCTTTTTCTCTTTTGCTGATTTATCAAACAAATTAATAGTGGTTTGATTTACCAAATTGTAAAGTTCGCCTTTCCATTTGCTTAATTCTTTGATTTCTTTGCTGTTTGCTGCAATTTCGGAACGAAAATCTGTTTTAATGGTCTTGATTAACTTTTCCATTTCGTGTTTTTGCTCCTTGTTTTCAGCATTACGATAGGTCTGAACAGCAACACGATACATGTCAATTGACCATTTGGAATTTTTCAAAGCTTGTTTTAAATCTGAGTCAAGCGAAAAACGGGAAACCAAAGAATTTCCGCACTTTATGTTAATGTCAATATTCGGTAAAGTTTCAAGTTCAGTTTCGTTTTTGTAATAGGCATTTTTCAGCAATTCAATCCAAAGACGTAAACGGCAGATTTTCACCGAATTAGGATTTATGTCAACACCAAAAAGACAGCTTTCAATTATTGTTTGTTTTTCATGGAATAATGTTTCCTGAACTCTCTGACTTTCTGACACACCCCTCTGTCCCCTCTGAAGATGGGAAGGTGGTGTGTATTCGAATAATTCTCCGTCTTCGTCTGTTACAATTAATTCATCGTTTACAACTTCAATTTGATATTCTTTCAATCTTTTGCCGTCTCTGTCCTGCAAAATTTTCAAATCGTTTTTAACTGCAATTATTTCATTCAATG
>SLSH01000196.1 GCA_007130555.1 Bacteroidales bacterium | reverse complement strand
GGAATATGCTATAGCTCCGATCAAATTACTATTCTGGTAATTGAACCGGATGAAATAAGCATTACTCCGATTGAACCATTCTGTTACGATGATATTACAATCGGGTTAATTGCAATTCCTGAAGGCGGAAACTGGACAGGACAGGGGGTAAGCGTTGACGGAATATTAGATGCTAGTGAAGCAGGAGCGGGAACACATGAAATTATTTATACAATATCAGGAGTTTGCGAAAGCGCCGACACTACCGTTGTTACAATTTATCCGTCAGATATAGACGCAACACTAATAATTACCGAACCGTCATGCTTCGGATATAACGATGCATATATAGAATTATCGGTAACAGGCGGAACTCCTCCTTATGTTTTTGAGTGGAAAGATGAAGAATCTCTAGAAATCGCTTATGATTATATTATAGGATTAACAGCAGGAGAATATACAATAACAATTACAGATTCAAATAGTTGTTATAGAGAGATTTTTGTAGTTATTGATAATGTTGAAAATCATTGTATAAGAATTCCTAATGCGTTCACTCCAAACGGAGACGGAATAAATGATGAATGGCTGATTGAGAATATTGAATTATATCCTGATTATTACATCAGAGTATTTAATACGCACGGAGAAGAAGTTTATAATGCAAAATATGGCGATAAACCATGGGATGGTACTTATAAAGGAAAACTTATGCCGACAACTTCTTACATATATGTTATATATTTGGATAAAGAAAGAACAAAAGATAATTCATATATAGGTACGGTAACATTGATTTATTAGAAAAAATATAAACAGGAGCGGATTATTGATTCATTTTATAGTCTTTTATTATTCCCTCTGTAATCCAGTTTGCAAGAGCCTGTCTGTTTTTATAGTCTAAAAATCTTCTCTGATCTCTTGGATTTTGAATATTTCCGAGTTCTACTAATACAGCAGGAGGAATAGTTCGTCTTATAACATATAAATTTCTGTCGCTCACTGTTCCTGAATAACCCCTGTTCGGTTGATGAATAGCATATTTTTCATCAAAGGTATTTCTGATATTCATTGCAAATTTTCTTCCTGCAATACTATATGTGTGATGATAAAAAAATACATCGAGATTGGTGCCGGTACTCCTGGAATCAAGATGTACTTCCAATGCTCTGTGATATTTTAGGTGCTTGTTTTTATTATATAAATCATTAACGGCATTTGTTCTTTGTACCAGTCTTTGCATATGGTTTAACGGAATTGTTAAATTCGGATAACAATATTCGTCAGTATCCATCGGAAGTATCCTACAGTCTCTTATACCGTTATTAGGGTCTTTGATTATCATGACAACTTTTCCTCCGTGTTCTTCTATATTTCGGGCTATCCTCATACAAATATCATAAGCATACTCATCTTCGCTTATTGTATGACCGTCAACTTTTGCTATCGCACCGGGGTCAGGTCCCCCATGTCCGCTTATTAAATATATCATGGCTCCTTCGAGTTTATTGCTTATTATAGTATCTGCATATCGTAATTCCCACTTTGTAATATCAGTTTCCCTATGTATATAATCATCATAATGCTTATCGGATTTTTCCGGAATATGCTTTTCAGGAAGATAATATGATTCTCCGACAATTAATTCGTTATTATTAAGTGTTTTTTCATTATTGATTTCTATAAAATTACTTAAATAAATTGACGGCTCATATCCGTTTTCACGAAGAATTTTAAAAATTCCGTCTCCTTGTTGTGCAATTACAACCTTAAACTCACTTTCAGCCTGAGCATCTTCAGTAATAATAGTATCAGTATATAGCAATTCCGATTCTACAAAATCTTCTTTTAATACTACGGAATCTGCAGTTTCTTTATTATCTGATACAGATTTAAACTGACTCTTAATAAGAGAGTCAATATAAAATTCTTCGTCGGTTCGTACTGTATTGTATTTTGGAGGTAAATAATAAGATTCACCGACTATTAATTCGTTTTCGTTAATAATTTTATCTTTATTTAGTTTAATAAAAGAATCAAAATAAGTTGATAAATCATATCCATTTTTACGTAATATTTTGTAAATACCGTCTCCTTGTTCTGCAACTACAGTTTTAAATTCATTTTCCTGAGAATAACATTCTGTTAGTAAGGTGTTTACTGAAAAATATGATAAAAATATAATAAATATTGTAAGAAACTTATACATATTAATTAATGTGCTAAAAACAAATAATAATGCAAATTTGTTAAATGATAAACTAATATCAAACAGAAAAATTAATGAATATATAACAAATAATTGTTAATTAATCTGATTTTTAACTTGCTCATTTATAAAACATTCGTATTTTTGCAAAAAATGAAAAAATGATTAAGATAGAATTACCCGATGGTGCTGTACGTGAATTTGAAAGCGGAGTTTCAGGTTATGATATTGCATATAATATTAGTCAGGGCTTGGCAAAAGAAGTGCTTGCCATAACAGTTAACGGCATTTTACAAGATATAAATATACCGATAATTTCCGATTCAAAAATTAAATTGCATAAGTTTGATGATGCCGAAGGTAAACTTGCTTTTTGGCATACATCTGCACATATTATGGCTGAGGCAATAGAAAGTTTATGGCCCGGTACAAAGTTTGGAATAGGTCCTGCTGTTGAAAATGGTTTTTATTATGATATCGAATTGCCTGATGATAAAAGTTTAAGTGAAAACGACTTTTCGAAAATTGAAAAAAAAATGATTGAATTATGTCGTATGAATTTAAGTCTGGAAAGAAAAGAAGTAACTAAAAAAGATGCATTAAAATATTACGAAGAAAAAAATGACGATTATAAACTTGAATTAATCAACGAACTGGAAGACGGCACAATAACATTATATACTCAGGGTAATTTTACGGATTTGTGTAAAGGACCTCATTTACCTGATACAAGTTATATAAAAGCGGTAAAAGTCTTGAGTCTAGCCGGAGCATACTGGCGTGGAGACGAAAAACGTAAACAACTTACAAGGGTTTACGGGATAAGTTTTCCGAAACAAAAAATGCTTGATGAGTATTTAATTATGCTTGAGGAGGCAAAAAAAAGAGATCATCGTAAAATTGGTAAAGAATTAGAATTATTTACTTTCTCTCAAAAAGTAGGTATGGGTATGGCATTGTGGTTGCCAAGGGGTACAGCATTGCGTCAAAGATTAGAATCATGGCTTACAAAAGAATTGATAAAACGTGATTATGAAATGGTAATTTCTCCTCATATAGGAAATGTAGAACTATATAAAACATCAGGACACTATCAGATGTATGGAGAATCATCTTTTCGACCGATTACAACTCCGCACGAAGGTGAAGAGTTTATGTTAAAACCTATGAATTGTCCTCATCATGTCGAAATATTTAAAGCAAAATCATACTCTTACAGAGATTTACCATATAGAATGGCTGAATTTGGAACGGTTTATCGCTACGAACAACATGGGGAATTACACGGGCTGACAAGAGTAAGAAGTTTTACACAAGACGATGCTCATGTTTTTTGCCGTCCCGACCAGGTAAAAGAGGAATTTAAAAATATGATAGACCTTGTAATGTTTGTTTTTAATTCATTGGATTTTAAAGAATATACAGTTCAAATATCTTTAAGAAACCCGGAGGATAAAACGAAATATATCGGACAGGATGAAAATTGGGATAAAGCAGAACAATCAATTCAGGAAGCAGCAAATGAAATGGGTATGAAACCTAAAGTAGTTCTAGGCGAAGCGGCATTTTACGGACCTAAATTAGATTTTATAGTAAAAGATGCTATCGGTAGAAATTGGCAATTAGGAACAATTCAGGTGGATTATAATTTACCCGAAAGATTTGAACTCGAATATACAGGTTCGGATAATAAAAAACACCGCCCGATTATGATACATCGTGCAATTTTTGGCTCTATGGAAAGATTTATTGCCGTTTTAATTGAACATACTATAGGAAAATTTCCGATTTGGCTGACTCCGGATCAAGCTGTAATTCTACCAATTAGTGAAAAATTTAATGATTTTGCAAAAAAAGTTTCATATTTATTAAAAAATTACGATATTCGCACCCAAATTGATGACAGAAACGAGAAGATTGGAAGAAAAATTAGAGATAATGAGTTGAAAAAGATTCCGTATCTGTTGATAATAGGAGAAAAAGAGCAAGATTCAAACTCTGTTTCGGTTAGAAAACAAGCTGAAGGAGACAAAGGAAATATGAGTATTGAAAATTTTGTAAAATTGATAGAAAAAGAAATTAGTAAATATAAATTGTAAAAAAAATAGGAGGTATATTATTAGACATAAAAAAAATATGCGATTCAGAAAAAAAGAAGATGAACATAAGATAAATAATTATATTCGTGCGCCATTTGTCAGACTGGTAGGAGACAATGTTGGTGATTCAGATATAGTGAGTTTAAAAGAAGCTCTCGAAAAAGCCGATGATTTAGGATTGGATTTGGTTGAAATTTCTCCTAATGCCGACCCGCCGGTTTGTAAAATTATTGATTATCAAAAATTTTTATATCAAAAGAAAAAGAAAGAAAAAGAAAAAAAAACAAAAGCTCAAAAAACTGTTGTTAAAGAAATACGATTTGGACCGCATACTGATGAACACGATTATAATTTTAAACTTAAACATGCTGAGAAATTTTTAAAAGAAGGAGCAAAAGTAAAAGCATTTGTGTTTTTTAAAGGAAGAACAATACTTTATAAAGAAAAAGGTGAAATATTATTGTTAAAACTTGCCCAGGACTTGGAAGAATTTGGTAAAATTGAGAATTTACCGAAATTAGAAGGAAAAAGAATGACAATATTTATTTTACCCAAAGTACAAAAAAAATAATTATTTAAATTTTAAAGAGATGCCTAAAATGAAAACAAAATCCGGCGCAAAAAAAAGATTTGTATTGACCGGAACAGGTAAAATTAAAAGAAAACGTGCATACAAAAGCCATATTCTTACTAAAAAATCAACTAAACGTAAAAGACGATTAGGTCAATTTACAACTGTTGATAAAACAATGGAAAAAAAGGTGAAAGTACTTTTAGCAAAGTCGTAATGCTGTATGTAGTAGTAGTGTAAATGAGTAAATAACCTGAGTGTTTTAGCCGAAAGATCCTGAATTAAGGACGCTAAACATTCATAAAAAGAAAAGTTATGCCAAGAAGTGTAAATGTAGTTGCCGCCAGAAATAAAAGGCGAAGAATCTTAAAAAGAACAAAAGGGTATTTCGGTGCCAAAAAAAATGTTTGGAGTGTTGCCAAAAATGCCTATGAAAAAGCATTACAATATGCTTACAGAGACAGAAGAACAAAAAAACGAAACTTCAGAGCTTTGTGGATACAAAGAATTAATGCCGCAGCAAGATTACACGGAATGAGTTATTCCGAATTTATGGGCAAAATTCATAAAAATAATATAGAAATTAACAGAAAAGTTCTTGCAGACCTTGCAATGAACAATCCAAAAGCTTTTGAGGAAATTGCCAAATCATTGAAATAATTAATTCTGCCACGAATTTAATTATATATCTGCCGAAGTAATTTTGATGGGGGATAAGGTAAAATACCCATTCCCACTCTTAAAATTACTCACAATTACTTTTTTCACATGTTATTGTAAATAACTTTTTTAAGTTATACAAATGTAAAATGAAAATTAAATCATATTTGTACTTTTTAAAATATTAATATGATGAAATTTATTCTTTTTATTTTACTGCTTGGCATTGCTGTTGTATCTTATTCACATGAAGAACAAGACAGTATCTCAAGAAGTGTAATGGATACTGTTGATTATGGAAAATATGAAGTTATTTTATTTGATAATTATACATGGAAATACGTTGAACATGAAAGAGTTATAAATGAAATCAGAATAGAAGACTCTATCCGTATTTTTAATTATATATATGCAAATAAAATTTATAAACCCGATACCGGAAGTCTTTTTACGGACTATTGGGACACCCTTAATGTACATGCTTACGGTGGATTTGATTATTATAAAGTAATTGATACAATGGTAATTTTACTGATTTGTGATACCTCTGTTTTTACTATGCCTACTTTAGCAGAACCGCAATCCCCTTTTGGCTGGAGAGGAGCAAGAATACACAGCGGAATAGACATTAAAAACGAAGCAGGAGATACAATACTTGCAGCTTTTGACGGTATCGTAAGATATGCGGGATTTAACAGGGGAGGATACGGAAATCTTGTTATTATCCGACATTTTAGCGGACTGGAAACTTACTATGCACATTTATCAAAAATAAGCGTAAATAGAAATCAATATATAAAATCGGGCGAAGTTGTAGGACTTGCAGGTAGAACAGGCAGAGCTTTCGGAGACCATCTGCATTTTGAAATCAGATATATGGATAACCCTTTTGACCCTGAATTAATTATTGATTTTGAAAATAAAAAACTAAAAACAGAAACAATCGTTTTAATGCCCGAAATATTTGAACATATAAAAGAACTTAGTCAGGCTCAATATTATACCGTTGCGCAGGGCGATACTCTATGGGGAATTTCAAGAAGACACGGAGTAAGCGTAAATTTTATCTGCAATCTTAACGGTATAAATCAGGATATGACCTTAAGAATAGGACAGAGATTGAGAGTAAGGTGACCCCCCCCTTTTTTTCTATCTAAACTTTTCAATCCCCGGAAAATTAAATTTCTCTTTTGATTCTTCCTCCGAGAATACATGGAATTTCCCTGTGCCTGTCGTGCAAAGTTCATTATTACCGTTATAAACAGAAATGTTTATTGTTGCAACATTTTTATTAAGTCCTGATAATTTAGCTTTCAGTGTAATATTTCCTTTCCCCGAATTTAAAGGTTTTTTATATCTGATATCAAGATTAAGCGTAACAGCTGATCTGCCTATTTTTGTAAAAACATACCATTCGCCGATTTCATCAATTAAAGTTGCCTGAATACCTCCGTGTATAACTCCGTCCCATCCGTCAAAATGGAGCTTAGGTGTCCATATACTTATAATATTTTCACCGTCATCAAAAAATTTCATTTGTAATCCGAATTTATTGTCAGGCGAACATGCAAAACAGTTATAATTTTTCAGACTGTTTACAAAGGCATTTTTAATTTCTTTCATTTTTTTGTTTTTTTAATTACTGCAAAGTTAGTATATTCAATATATTATTTAATATTTTCTAAAAAAAATCTTTTATTTTTTACGTTAAAATGAAAGTTTTGTCATGTACAAAAAATTTAAGGGGACTTCTAATAATTATTTCACATCAAGATTTTCAGCGTTTTTCATAGACAATGAAAATTTTTGAAGCACTATCGGGATAATGCAATGAAATTTAAATAATTTTGGCTGCACTCGGCAGAGTTCAAACAACCCTTCGACACTTCGGCAGGCTCACTTCGACAAGCTCAGTACATCGCAGTACATCGCAGTACATCGCTACGCTCAGGACAGCGGCTTGGCTCTGCCCTCATTTTGATAATTTTGGCTGCATTCAGCAGAGCTCAAGCAAGCTTGGCTCTGCCCTCATTTTGATAATTTTGGCTGCATTCAGCAGAGCTCAAGCAAGCTTGGCT
>SLSH01000172.1 GCA_007130555.1 Bacteroidales bacterium | reverse complement strand
TAATGCTTTTTCATAGTTCTCCTTCAATTTTTCAATTAATTCAGGAGGTTCTATTACTTTAACCCGCATTATGCATTAGACAAACCTGATAACCGAAACAATAATTATTTTATATTACTGCCTGCCATTTTGGTATATACACTTACAAGTTGAATCTAGGGAGTATAAAAAAATCAAAAATAATTTGTAGATAATAAAATAACAATTATTTTTGTAGCACTTTTTTAAAAAATATTAACACAATGAAAGTAAAGCGTTTTGGTGTTTCGTTAGAAGAAGAGATTTTAAATAATCTGGACAATTTGGTTAAAACAAGTAATTTCCCTAATCGTTCTCAAGCTATCAGACATCTTATAAAAAGCAGTTTGGTTGAAGATAAGGTGTATAAAAACAAAATAGTAGCCGGAGCAATTGTTATTGTTTATGACCATCATAAAAGAGAACTTAACAGTAATCTTATGAATGTTCAGCATGATTACCACGATTTAATTTTATCAACCCAACATGTCCATCTTGACCATGATTTATGTCTTGAAACTATTGCGGTAAAAGGTAAAGCAAGAATGTTGACCGAACTGGCGGATAAAATAATCGGCACAAAAGGGATTAAGCATGGTAAACTTGTAATTACAGATATAGAATAATTTTTTTAATATTACAGTAACACAAAAATTATAATTAGTAACATTGTATTATAATTATGAAAAAAATAAAAATAATTTTGCTCTTTCTTGTGTTGGCGACAATGCTTGTCAATGCCCAGCTTGACAATGATACTATCATTCTTGATGAGGTTGTGGTAACGGGTACTAAAACCGAGCGAAACATAAGAGATGTTCCTGCAAGAATTTCTGTAATCCGTGCTGATATAATAGGGTCTTCTGCTGCTATGCAGATAGATGATATAATTCGTTATACACCCGGAATTAATGTCAGCAGAACTACCGGAATATATAGTCAGCGACCGATGGTTACTCTTCGAGGGCTTTCGGGAGACGAACAGGCAAGAACTCTTGTTCTGATGAATGGTGTACCTATAAACACTTCGGATGAAGGAGGTGTAAACTGGAACAGAATTAATCATTATGATATTGAAAAAATCGAAGTACTTAAAGGGGCGGGGTCTTCTCTTTATGGAAACAATGCTATGGGCGGAGTTATTAATCTAATAACTAAAAAACCGCAGAAACCCCAGGAAATTTACAGCGGAATAAGTTATGGTACATTTAATACAATTCGTCAGGACTTAAATGTAAGAATAAGAACGGATAATAATTATTATGCAAGTTTATCTCAGTATTACATTCAAAGCGATGGTTATATTAACGTACCCGAAGATGAACTAGGTCCTTATGATATTGAAAGATTTATGGAAGCTGTCGGTTTGTCTGCAAGAGTAGGATACGATGATAATAAATGGATTAACTGGGAATTACAATATGATATTTACAGAGATAAACGAGGTGAAGGCATAAAAATTCATGCTACTGATGGAAATTACAGACATTTTAATACCAATCTCGTAAGAGGCATGTTAAAAGGCGGAGACGATAAAACATCATATAATTTTAATGTATATTATCAGATGGAGAACTATTATAACATTAACGAAAGAATGAGGGGGGAAAATTATTCTCGTTTTGACGTGCAATCTTTCCGCGAAGATATGGGAACATCTTTAAATATTAACAGAGAAATTATTAAAAACAACACTCTTACAGGAGGTTTTGAATATAAAATCGGAAGTATTAAAGGCGGAGATTACTACCAGACAGCCCCGTTTGATACTATTTACAATGCCGGAAATCTTACAACTATTGCAGGCTATATTCAAGACGAGCATTCATTTTTTGATAACAAAATCAGACTTAATGTAGGATTGCGTTTTGACCAAGTTACATTTTCAGACGGAGATTTTTATTCTACCGACCCCTGGAGTACATTGCCAAAACTAACCGACCACACATGGACAGAGCTTTCTCCAAGAGCAGGAATTAGAATGAACTTCGTAAGCTACTTAAGTGCATATCTTTCTTATTCACACGGATTCAGAGCTTCAATTCTTGACGATTTAACTCGTACAGGCTGGATGTGGGTCGGCCCGAAATATGCAAATCCCGAACTTGAACCTGAATCATTAGACACTTATGAAATAGGATTTGATTTATTTCCGGTAAAAAATTTAACCGTATCTACATCCGTTTATATGATGTACGGGAAAGATTTTCTGTATTACGTAGCAACTACCGACTCTATATTCGGGCGACCAATTTATCGCAGAGAAAATGTAACAAATGTTCTGGTGCAAGGACTAGAAATGGAATTGCGTTATAACTTTACGGACAATATTACAATAATGGCAGGATATACATATTGCGACTCCCGTATTACCGAATTCACAGAAAAACCTGAATTTGAAAACAAATTTCTCAAATATGTACCCAAACATAATGCATCTATGTCGGTTTTCTGGAAAAGCAGGTTTGTTGATTTGTCGGCAAGAGCAATGTATAAAAGCGACCAATTTGGAGATGATATGAATGAACAAATACTGGAGGAATACTTCACTTTTGATATTATGTTGTCAAAAATATTTAAAAACAGATATATTATTTCGCTTGATGTACAGAATATTCTAAATAACAGACACATGGAAACAATTAACTATATATCTCCCGGAAGGCTTATTACAGGCAGAATTGCAATAAAAATCTAAGACAGGAAATATGATTAAATTTAATAAAGAGTCCACTATAAAAAGTTTCAAAGCTATGTATAACTATGAAGGCTCAAAGACAACAAGACACACAAAGTATTTATTTTCAGCAGTTTATTTCTTTGTGATGTCTTTGTGTCTTAGTGGCTTAGTGGGAAAAAAGACTTTTTATAGTAGGCTCAATAAACAAATAATAATTCTATTTATAATTTCCGTTTTGTTTTACTCGTGTTCTGGGAATAGTGTATCAGATGAGAAAGATAAAATTCCCGTAACCGATATGCTGGGACGCGAGGTATTAATTCCCGCAAAAATTGACAAAATCATTTGTATTCGTGCAGGAACTTTGCGTTTGCTAACATACATGGATGCTCTTGACCTGATTGTTGGAATTGAAGAAGGAGAAAAGCGTACACCTCGTCCTTACATTAAGATTAATCCGTATCTATTAGATTTACAATCTGTGGGACCTACTATGGGAGGAGATGCAGAACTGATAATCAGTACCCGCCCCGACATTATTTTTACTGCTTATACAACTATCGAAGATGCAGATAATTTGCAAAATAAAACGGGAATTCCTGTTATTGCTCTTGAATGTACGGATATCGGAACAGACAAAGAAATTTTATTTGCCTCGCTTCAGCTTATTGGGAATGTTCTTAATAAAAAAAACAGAGCGGATTCTTTGATAAATTATATAAATAGCTCCATCAATGAACTTAATGAAAGAACTGCAAAAATTCCGGATAATCTAAAGCCTACTGTTTATGCAGGCGGTTTAGCTTACAGCCATTCTTACGGTATAACTGCAACTCATCCTTATTATTCGCCTTTTATGTTTGTTAATGCTAATAATGTTGCCTCATCAATAGATAGAAGATTAAGCTCTCATGTAAAAGGCACTTTTGTTGATATAGAACAAATACTAATCTGGAATCCGAATTATTTATTTATTGATGAATCGGGAATTTCAATCGTAAAAACCGAGTTGGAAACAAATCAAGTTCTTAATTCAAAACTGGATGCTGTTAAAAATGACAATATTTATGTGATATTACCATATAATAATTATGCAACCAATTATGAATTTGTAATACTAAATGCATGGTATATAGGAAAGGTCTTATATCCCGATTATTTCGAAGATATAGATTTTGAACTAAAAGCAAACGAAATACTATCAATGTTTTTCAATAGAAATATTGTCTTAGATGAAATAATTAATAACAAATTAATTTTTACAAGATTTTTAATAACAAATTTATAATGACGGATAAAATAATACTGGAATATCAAAAATCAAAAAAGAATAAACTTTTGTTTATATTGCTAGTTGTTATTGCTTTAATATTGTTGATAATTATTTCATTGATTACAGGTCCCGTAAAATTAAATATTAAAGACTTATACGGTTTGATAACAGGTACAGGAGATGACTTTGTAAAGCAAATCGTTTATAATATAAGAATGCCAAGAGTAATAGGAGCAGTACTGACAGGAACAGCATTATCCGTATCCGGTGCTGTAATTCAAAGTTTATTGAGAAATCCTCTTGCTTCTCCTTTTACTTTGGGTATTTCCGGAGCTTCTGCATTTGGCGCAGCTTTTGCAATTATCGTTCTAGGTGCAGGCAGCAGTTATACCGACTCGGGAGATATGGCTACAATAAATAATCCCTATATTCTTACATTATCAGCTTTTGCATGGAGCTTACTGGGAGTATTTATAATTCTTATGTTATCTAAATATAAAGGAGCAGGTCCCGAAATTATTATTCTTGCAGGAATTATTATCGGTTCGTTGTTTGGTGCAGGTATTTCCGCTATGCAATATTTTGCCGATAATGTACAGTTGGCTTCCATTGTTTTCTGGACTTTTGGAGATATGGGCAGAGCCAACTGGAATAATATAATAATTCTAACGGTTATATTAATACCTGTTATTATTTATTTTTTATTCCAGACTTGGAATTATAAAGCATTACAATCGGGAGATGAATATGCGAAAAGTATGGGCGTAAACGTATCGCGTGTACGTTTAATAGGCATGACAGTTGCTTCGCTGGCAACAGCAGTAGCAGTATCATTTTATGGAATTATTGCTTTCGTAGGACTGGTTGTACCTCATATTGTCAGAAAAATTATCGGTGGAAACGAACAGTTCTTAATTCCTGCTTCCGCATTATTCGGAGGACTTTTCCTGCTTGCATCAGATACGCTCGCACGAACAATAATTTCTCCTGTAATTATGCCCGTGGGAATTTTAACATCTTTTATTGGTGCTCCATTGTTTTTATTTTTATTGATAAAAGGAATGGGAAAAAATTATTGGTCTTAAATTATAATATAAATTTTATGAAAATATCAATTAATAATATCGAATTCAGTTATAACGGAACTCCGGTTTTAAAAAACATTGACTGTAAAATCAATAAAGGCGATTTTATAACTATCGTTGGTCCTAATGGCTCGGGGAAAAGTACACTTATAAAGTGTATAAACGGCATTTTAAAACCCCGTAAAGGCACAGTTTTAATCTCTGATAAAGATATAAAAGAACATCCGAAAAATGATTTGGCAAAATGTATGGCTTATGTTCCTCAAAATAATCATAAACAAACTCCCGTCAGTGTTTTTGATACCGTTTTGTTAGGCAGAAAACCTTATATAAACTGGAAACCTTCTGCTTCGGATATTAAGATTACTGCTGATATTATTGAACAATTAAAAATAGAGACCATTTCTATGAAAGATATCAACAAACTAAGCGGAGGTCAACAACAAACCGTTTTTATTGCAAGAGCTCTTGCTCAGGAAACAGACATTTTACTTCTTGACGAACCTACTGCAAATCTTGACATAAAGCATACAATTGAAATCATGGATATTCTTAAAAAACTATGTGATAAAGGTTTAACGGTTATAATTGCTCTTCATGATATAAATCTTGCTACACGTTATGCATCAAGAATTATTATGCTTAAAGAAGGTGAAATATTTGCTCACGGAGGAAAAGAAATTATAAACGAAGATAATCTTGAAAATCTTTATGATATTAAAGTTCAGTTAATTGAAAGCAATAATAATCTGCACATTATTCCGATAGGATCTTTGCATAATTGAGATAATTAAAAAATTATTATCTATGAAAACATATAAATTCAATGCAGTCGGTGTTGTTCGTAATGAAATTGATGAGCCGACGGATTACAGAGAATTAAAAGCAAAAACCAGCATGATAGAAATTTTTAAAGATTATGCCGATGCTTTGCTAGGGATTGAGGAGAATGAATATATTGATATTATTTTTCATTTTCATAAATCAGAACATAAATTACAAACAAATACATCAAGTTCTCCCGATGTTCTGCGTGGTGTTTTTGCAACCCGTAGTCCGAAACGCCCTAATCTTATAGGTGTTACAAATGTAAAATTATTAAAAAGAAAAGGCAATGTACTGATTGTTAAGGGACTTGATGCAGTAAACGGAACCCCCGTACTTGATATTAAAAATTCCGACACTTCTTTATTTGCCGATGAATATGACAATAATACCATACATCAGGATAAGCTGAAAAATAATCCGCGAATTGATATTCGTAATAATATTTTTGCAAACAGAACTGACATATTAATGATTAAAGCTGCACAAATGCATGGACATTATTGTCCGGGACTTGCAATGGGTGTAATGGCGGCAGTTCATGCAATGAATAAAATGGAAGCAGATTCTGACGGAATGGAGGATTTACTGGCAATTACCGAAACCAACAACTGTTTTTCGGACGGTATTCAGTTTGTTACAGGATGTACTTTCGGAAATAATTCGCTGATTTATAAAGATCTGGGAAAAATTGCCTTTACTCTGACTAAGCGTGATGGCAAAGGTATAAGAGTGTCTGCAAAACCAAATTCACAAGATATTATAAATGATATTTTTCAGGATTTTAAAAATCTATATCAAAAAGTTGTTGCCGAACAAAACAGAGACCCTGAACTCCTTGCAGAATAAAGAAAAACAGCATTGGACAGAGCATTCGGAACTCTTACAATTCCATTTGATAAACTGTTTAATCTTAAAAATGTTAATAGCAAAATTCCAGAATATGCAAAAATTTTTGACAGCGTAAACTGTTCTGTTTGCGGAGAAAGCACCATGATAAACAAAACCAAAAAAAATACCAATCAAGAACATATTTGTTTTACATGCGGAGGATATGAATACGGGATTTTAGATGGAAATGGGATTTTTTGTAAATGTTAAGGGAATTTTGGCATTTGTACCATTTTTTGTGTTTTTGGGACAAATAAAAATAATATGAGACAAAATGCAGCATATTTAAAACTTGCTATGCTTACGTCTCCGATAATCAAATAAAAATTACAAAAAAATCATTAATATACTTATATTTATTTAGCGACAACTTGTAAACAATACTACACAGAAAAATTACAATACTTTGTTAATAAAAATATGCGATACAATTTTTAAGATAGATTCATAAAATCTATCTTTGTCAATATGAAAGAAACTGTAGCATTATTCAAAAATAAATCTAAAAAAATTGATGAAAGTTGGGATTTTCGTAAGGCAAATACTAAAGAATTGACACATTGTTTTCATTCTTATCCTGCAATGATGATTCCACAAGTGGCAAGAAGAATAATTGATAATTTCGGAAAAGAAAAAGATGTTTTATTTGACCCATATTGCGGAACAGGGACATCCTTGGTTGAAGCAAATATTAAGGGAATATCAGCAATTGGAACAGATATTAATCCTTTAGCACGTCTAATTGCAACTGCTAAAACAACAAAAATTGACATTGACTTACTAAACTCGGAAATACATAATTTTTTAAACTATTTTTTAAATATAAATTTTCAACATAAAAAGTCTTATTCTATAATAATTCCTAAAGTCAT
>SLSH01000300.1 GCA_007130555.1 Bacteroidales bacterium | reverse complement strand
TTTTTTATTTGCTTATGAATTTATATGCAATTTAACATATTGTTAATATTAATAAAATCTATATCTTTGACTTGTTTATTTTTTATGAAATTTGAACTAAAAAATATTGATAGTCAAACCAAAGCTAGAACAGGTGTAATTTATACAGACCACGGAGAGATTCAAACACCTGTTTTTATGCCGGTAGGTACTGCAGGAACAGTAAAATCGGTACATATATCCGAGCTTAAAAATGATATTGATGCTTCAATAATTTTATCAAATACCTATCATTTATATTTAAGACCGGGGCATGATATTATAAATCAAGCAGGAGGGATTCATAAATTTATCGGATGGGACCGCCCTGTTTTAACCGATAGCGGAGGATTTCAGGTTTTTTCTTTGTCAAAAAACCGAAAATTAACTGAAGAGGGGGCAACATTCCGAAGTCATATAGACGGGTCAAAACACTTTTTTTCGCCCGAAAGTGTGGTGGATATCCAACGAAAAATTGGTGCAGATATAATTATGGCTTTTGACGAGTGTACTCCTTATCCTTGTGATTATAAATATGCACAAAAATCACTGGAACTTACTAATAATTGGTTAGTAAGAGCATGGAACCATCATATAGGGACCGAAAATATTTATGATTATGAACAAACATTCTTTCCTATTGTGCAAGGCTCTGTTTATAAAGACCTTAGAAAAAGTGCGGCAGAATTTGTAGCAGAAATAGGAGCAAAAGGAAATGCAGTCGGAGGATTGTCTGTAGGAGAACCTGCCGAAATAATGTACGAAATGGTTGATATAGTTACCGAAATACTTCCCGAAAATAAACCAAGATATTTAATGGGAGTGGGAACACCTACTAATCTACTTGAAGCCATAGCACTGGGAGTGGATATGTTTGACTGTGTAATGCCAACCAGAAATGGAAGAAACGGACTTTTGTTTACAGAAAGCGGAACAATAAACATTAAAAATAAAAAATGGGAAAAAGATTTTTCCCCTGTTGACCTAAACGGTAAAAGTTTTGTTGACAGTTTGTATTCCAAAGCATATTTAAGACATCTGATTATTTCAAATGAATTATTAGGAGCTCAAATAGCAAGTTTACATAATCTGAGTTTTTATGCGGAATTAATGAAAAAAGCACGGGATGAAATTAAAAACAATACTTTTCTGGAATGGAAAAATAAAATGATAAAAAAATTAGATAACAGATTATAAGATGATAAAAAGATTGGATATATATATTATTAAAAAATTTTTAGGGACATTCTTTTTTGCTCTCGCTTTAATAATATGTATAGCAATTGTTTTTGATTTATCCGAAAAAATGGACGACTTCCTGGATAGGGGAGTGTCCATGAATGCAATAATATTTGAATATTATTTGAATTTTATACCGTATTTTGCAAATCTATTCAGTGCTTTATTTGTGTTTATATCCGTTATTTTTTTCACTTCCCGAATGGCTGCAAAATCCGAATTCGTTGCAATATTTAGTAGTGGAGTAAGCTTTAACAGACTTTTGGTCCCTTATTTTATTGCGGCAAGTATTATTACCTGTTTTTCATTTGTTTTGGGATATTATGTTATTCCTGATGCAAATAAAGCACGGCTGGAATTTCAAAATATGTATATCCGAAGTTCAAGCCGTTCGGCTCTTTACGGAGAATATAATATTCACCGGCAAATTGAACCCGGAGTATATTTTTATGTCGAAAGTTATAATAAAAACAGAAATGTAGGTATAAGAGTAACAATGGAAGAATTCGACAATATGGAATTAGTATCCAAATTAAGTGCGGATATGATGGTATGGGATACAGTTAAAAATAAATGGATTATGCAAAACTATTATATACGTACATTTGACGGAAATAAAGAAAGTATTATCAGCGGAATTAGTTTGGATACAACCATCAGGATTACACCCGAAGATTTTGAAAGGCAAAGCAATATTGTAGAGGCAATGAATAGAAGGGAGTTGAACGAATACATAAAAGAACAAAAAATGATGGGAACATCCGATGTTGTAAATTCCGAAATTGAAAAATATATGCGGACTTCTGTTCCTTTTGCAACATATATTCTGACAATTATCGGAGCAGCTCTGTCGGTTAGAAAAATCAGAGGAGGAATAGGAATAAATATCGGTATAGGTTTGTTATTAAGTTTTTCATATATATTATTTATAAGATTCTCAACGGTTTTTGCATTAAGCGGGATGTTTAGTGCAGCATTGTCAATGTGGATACCTAATATTATTTATTTATTAATTGCCATAGCAATATATATGATGGCTCCTAAGTAGTTTATATTATGTTTAACCAATAAATATTTTTGATATGAGTATAGAAAATAAAATAGAAATGTTAAATCAGAAACGCCACGAATTAATGCTTGGAGGCGGTAAAGAAGCAATAGAAAAACAAAAATCATTAGGAAAACTGACTGCAAGAGAAAGAATAAACCTTATTCTTGATGAAAATTCGTTTGTTGAATATGATTTGTTTGCAAAACATAATGCAAAAGATTTTGGCATGGAAACCAAAGAACTTAATGCCGATGGTGTAATAATCGGAACAGGAAAAGTTAACGGTGCAAATGTATGTATCTTTGCACAAGACTTTACTGTCGCAGGCGGATCATTAGGGCTTGTTCATGCCAGAAAAATTACAAAGATAATGGATGTGGCTCTTAATATGAGAGTTCCGCTTATCGGAATAAACGACTCGGGAGGTGCAAGAATTCAGGAAGGAGTTGACTCTCTCGCAGGATACGGAGAAATATTCTTCAGAAATACAAAAGCCAGCGGTATTATTCCTCAGATTTCTGTTATTCTGGGACCTTGCGCAGGAGGTGCGGTCTATTCTCCTGCACTTACAGATTATGTATTTGTGGTTGATCAGGTGTCTAAAATGTTTATTACAGGACCGGAAGTTATTAAAACCGTTCTGGGAGAAGAAATTTCTCAGGAAGACCTGGGAGGAGCAAGAGTTCATAGCGAAATAAGCGGAAATGCCCACTTTTTTGCCGAAAGCGAAGAAGAATGCTTTAAACAAATCAGAAAATTATTATCTCTGATACCATCTAATAATAAAATATCTTCCATAAAATATGAAAATAAACATCCTGATAATCAGTATAATATTGAAAACATAGTGCCCGTTAACTCAACTCAGCCTTATGATGTGAGAGATGTTATAAAAGCAGTTGCAGACGGATCGGATTTCTTGGAAGCACATGAAAATTATGCTAAAAATATTGTAGTCGGATATGGAAGAATAAATGGAGAAACGGTAGGGTTTGTTGCTAATCAACCTGCTTTTCTTGCAGGCGTTCTTGATGTAAATTCTTCGGATAAGGCAGCAAGATTTATTCGATTTTGCAATGCTTTTAATATTCCGATAATTACTTTTGTTGATTTACCGGGATACTTGCCGGGAGTTGACCAGGAACATTCGGGAGTTATACGCCACGGAGCAAAAGTTCTTTATGCATATAGCGAAGCAACTGTCCCGAAAATTACGGTTATTTTACGAAAAGCTTACGGAGGGGGCTATATAGCAATGAGTTCCAGACATCTTGGCGCAGACTTTTCTTTTGCATGGCCCACCGCAGAAATTGCTGTTATGGGACCTCATGGTGCTGCTAATATTATTTTTAGAAAAGAAATTAACGAATCTAAAAAACCTGACGAAACAAGAAATAAAAAAGTGGAAGAATATAAAGAAAGATTTGCAAATCCTTATGTCGCTGCTTCCAAAGCTTATGTTGATGCGGTTATTGAACCTAAAGAAACTAGAAATATTATCATAAATTCTTTAAGTATTTGTAAAAATAAAGAACAAATCAAATTAGATAAAAAACACGGAATACCTCCTTTTTAAGATAGGACTTTATTTTATAAGTTTTTTAATATTTCAGGATTTTCTTCAATGGCAGAGCCTATAACAATGATATTTGCTCCGGCATTGTGTTTTTTATCTGTTTCGTTGCTATTTTTTATTCCACCTCCGACAATTAAAGGAATATTACAAAATTTATTGACTTCCGAAATAATTATATCTGGAACAGGATTAATAGCTCCACTGCCGGCCTCAAGATATATTAATTTATTTCCTGTCATTTCTCCTGCAATGGCAGTTGATATAACTATATCGGTTTTATCTGCCGGAATCGGTTGAGTGTTGCTTACATATTGTACAGAAGACTGTTTCCCGCCGTCAATTAAAATATATGCGGTACTGATGATTTCAAGTTTGGAATCATACAGTTTTGGAACTGCAGAAATATGATTTCCTATAAGGTATTCGGGATTTCTGCCTGAAATTAGAGATAATAATAAAATTGCATCTGCTTTCTGACTTATGTGCAAATGACTGCCGGGAAATAATATTACCGGCTTATTCGAGTGTAATTTAATGATTTCTACGCACTTATCAATGTCAGAAAAAATACAACTTCCGCCTACAAATATATAATCTGCATTTGATTGTTCGATTAATTCTGCTGTTTCTTCCAGTTTTTTATCTCGGATTTTATCGGGATCTATTAATACTGCAATTTGACGAATATTGTTTTCCGACTTAGACTTAATTTGATTAAAAATTGGACCGTTTGTTATCATAATTCATAAATTAACTTTAGCTTTCCCATCAAAACACCATACAATTATATAATTTTTAATTTCAATATATTCTAATTTGTAAGTTTTTATTTCAGTATCATCAATAAAATCACAAAAAATACTTTCATTTTTTTTGAACGGCTTAATTTTTATTTGATTTATAAAGTCTATACCTTGTTTATTTGCAATTTTAAAAATACATTCTTTACAACACCATAAGATTGTTAATTTTTTTTTATCATTTTTGGCAAAATCAATTTCATCATCACAAAAAGCTTTATGTTTAGTTCTTGTTATTTTTTCAGATATTTTTTCTATATCAATTGAGCAATCCAGAGCAGGATGATAAATTATTCCGGCAAGTTTATCCGAATGAGAAATACTGATTTTGCCAGTATCTACAATTGGTTTCCCTGTTTCGGTATAACTGATATCCAGATTTAGCTTAAGTTTTTTAATTAATAATCTTACAGCCAGTACTTCAAGTTTTCGTTTTTGATTTTTGATTTTTTCCAACAAATGAATATCATTTTTGCTTAAATCTGTTTGTTCAAGAAAATACTTTTCGGTTTCGTTAATTTCCCATATTCCGAATAAAGACTTATTATCTGATTTTTTTAATAACAAAGGCATATTATTTCCATTCTAAACTTTCAATCAAGTGAACAATATCTTCTCTTATAAAACCTATTACAGGAGCAAGAGAGTCTTTATTAGGACGCACATTAAAATACAATGAACCTCTTAAAAAATGATTTATACTATCTGTTAAGAGGAATTGAACTGAAGAAGCAGTATTTCCTTTTAAATCATAAAGTATTCCGTAAACATTAAGACTATCGTTTTCAAATCTTATTTCCTGTATTGCATCTGCTATAACGGTATGCTTATAAACAAATTCTCTTGAATCTTCAAGATGTTTATTAAGGTTATTGTTCAGAGGCTTATAAGTAAGATATATTATGGCTTTAAGAGTTGGCATATATAGATCTAACCAACATTCTTCATTTTCATTTTTGATAATAACCGAATATTCGGGAATTTCAAAAACGAAAGGACATTCAGGCTCGTATTTTTTATATTGTTTATCAGGCAATTCAAGTCTGAAATATCCTGTAGGTTTAGGGGTATATCCTTTATCGCTTCTACATGATATAATTGTGATTATTATAGTTATAATCCAAATTAAAACAAAAGCTCTCATTTTTTTATTTTTATTTTTACCTTTTTAATTCTTCTTTTATCAACTGCTAAAATTGTAAAAACATAATTATCAAAGATAATTTTCTCGTTTTTTTTAGGGATTTTCCCTTTTATCTCTAATATCAAACCCGCCAGACTGTCGGCATCTCCTTTAATTTCGTTGAATATGGAATAATCTATATCAAGAGTTTTACAAAAATCAATTAAACTTACCTTTGCATTAAACTCATACACATTATTATCAATTTTATTATAAAAATTATCTGATATATCAGTTTCATCTTCGATTTCTCCTACGATTTCTTCAAGGATATCTTCTAATGTTATAAGTCCATTAATTCCTCCGTATTCGTCAATAACAATCGCTATGTGCATTTTTTTTGTTTTGAAATCGTTTAGAAGTTCGTTTATTTTCTTTGTTTCGGGAACAATATAATGCGGACGAATTAATTTTTGCCATTTAAAATTTTTCTTGTTCATGGAATTAATATATGGCAAAACATCTTTAATGTAAAGAATTCCGATAATATTATCAATATTTTCGCTGTAAACAGGAATTCTGCTAAAAGCAGATTCAATAATCATTTTCATTACTTCTTTAAAGTCGGTGTTATTTTCTATTGCAAAAATATCCATTCGCGAAGTCATAATTTCTTTTACTTCAATGTTCGAGAAGTTTACGATGCCTTCGAGCATATCTCTCTCGTCTGTTAATTCATCAGAAGCAAGTTTAATCGCATCCGATAATTCATTTATACTTATATCGTTCATTTTATGCATGGCAAGTCGTTTATTTACTATACTTGTTGACTTTACAAGAATATAGCTTATCGGATAGAAAAATTTTCCTGCAATATTTAAAGGGTATGCCATTAATTTTGCAATAATTAATTGACGTTTACTCGCATAAATTTTGGGCAATAATTCTCCGAATAAAAATAGAAAAAAAGTGATTACTATAAGTTGCAACAGTAAAATAATTATGTCATTATTTATTGCATGAAATAATGGTTTTGTTATGTATGCCGAGATTATAATAATTGCAACATTAATAAAATTATTGGTAACTAATATTGTTGCTAATAAACCTTCGGGTTTGTCAAGAAGTTTAATAATTTGTTTGGACAATGATTTTTTTGAAAGTTTTAAATCATTTTTGTTTTTTGGAGAGAGACTGAAAAAAGCAACTTCACTTCCGGATACTAATGCAGATATAATAATTAATATCAACAAAACCAATATCCCTAAAAAAGCAACATCAATTGACAGGGTATTTATATTCTGTAAATTATTTAAGTATCTATAAGGCTCAGGGTCCAATTTTACGTGATTTTAATTAAAACGGCAAATCGTCATTTTTATTATTGTTATTGCTTGAAGGCTCTTCGTTTAAAAACGAGTCATCATCATTTTTTTTATTTTCAGTTTCTTGTTTTGCAGGGGGCAACTCTTCTTCCGGCAACGGAGCACCCGAATCTTGTTTTTTCTCCAACAATCTTACCTGATCTACAATAATATCCGTAGAATATCTTTTAATACCGTCCTGTCCTTCCCATTGTCTTGTCTGGAGTTTTCCTTCAACAAAAATTAGCATCCCCTTTTTTATGTTATTATCACAATATTTTGCAATTTGTCGCCATGCAATTATATTATGCCATTCGGTAATATCCCTCCATTCACCTTCTTTTGTTTTATAAGATTCATTTGTTGCCATTGAAAAACGAACTACGGGAACATCTTCCTTTATGTAATTAATTTCAGGGTCTTTACCAACTCTGCCAATTAACATTACTTTGTTTAGATTCATATTTATTTATTTATTTTTAATAATTCTACTTTTACAAAAGTATGAATT
>SLSH01000250.1 GCA_007130555.1 Bacteroidales bacterium | reverse complement strand
TGGTCATACAGGGTTTTACAATGCAATAAAAAAAGCCGTTGAAACTGTTGATGATTGTATGGGACAGATAGTTGAAACTGCTCTGAAAAAAGATTACCAATTAATGATAATTTCCGACCATGGAAATGCAGATTTTGCAATGAATGATGACGGTTCACCAAATACAGCCCATTCTTTAAATCCTGTACCCTGCATTATTATCGGTACTGATTATAACAAAATTGATAAAGGAATACTTGCCGATGTTGCTCCAAGCCTGTTGAAGATGATGAATATTGAAATTCCAAAAGAAATGACAGGGAAAATAATTCTAAAAAATGAATAAAAACATAAATATCAAAGATTATAATTATAGTCTTCCCGAACATAAGATTGCAAAGTATCCGTTATCTCAAAGAGATAAATCCAAACTGCTGATATACAACAAATCTGGAATTAAACTTGCCGAATTTAAAGACTTAATTAATATTCTGCCCGATAATAATCTTTTGATTTTTAATGATACAAAAGTTATAAATGCAAGATTTTATTTTTTTAAAGAAACGGGAGCAAAGATTGAGATATTTTGTCTGGAACCGTCCGAGCCGCAGGATTATGCTCTCTCTTTATCATCAATAGGTAATTGTAAATGGAAATGCCTGGTGGGGAACAGTAAAAAATGGAAGAATGATATTCTAGTAAAAAAACTTAAAATAAATAATAAGGAATTTGCATTTTCTGCAAAAAAACTTGATGATTATAAAGATTCATATTTTATTGAATTTAGCTGGGATAATACGGAAATAAGTTTTTCGCAGATACTTGAAGAGTACGGCAATGTTCCGATACCTCCGTATTTAAACCGTAATTCCGAAGAAATTGATAAAACACGTTATCAGACAGTTTACGGTGTCAATCAGGGGTCTGTGGCTGCCCCTACGGCAGGACTACATTTTACGGATGAGCTTATTGAAAAATTAAAATCAAGAAATTTTAAGTTTGAAAATCTGACTTTACATGTTGGTGCAGGAACTTTTCAGCCTGTAAAAACAGATAATCTTCAAAATCACCCCATGCATATTGAACATTTTTCAATCAGCAAAAATACAATCAAATCTGTAACGGATAATCTGAATAATATTACAGTCGTTGGAACAACAACTGTCAGAAGCATCGAAAGCATTTATTGCGTAGGCAGACAAATAATGAATAATATTAATATCGGTAATAATTTTTTTGTAAGTCAATGGGAAGCTTATGATTATGAAGATAATGTAAAAACAGAAATTGTTCTTCAAACTATAATTGACCGGATGACAAAAAATAATCAGGATTATATTAATTGTTCTACTCAAATAATGATTGTTCCGGGATATAAATTCAGGATATGCGACAGATTAATTACTAATTCTCATCAGCCCAAAAGTACCCTGCTGTTGTTAGTGGCGGCATTTATTGGAAATGACTGGAGAAAGGTTTATGATTTTGCTCTTGAAAATGATTTCAGATTTTTAAGCTATGGAGATAGTATGTTGTTGAATAATGAATAAAGAGTAAGGTTTTTTTTGCCGGAGGCTTCGGCTCCATCTCGACTCCGCTCGATGAGCGACTCAGCCACCTTGCGTCCCGAAACCACCGCATTAGAAGAGTCTCCCAAATCCTTCCGAAACCACAAGATTACCACAGTTCCCACTTCTTTCCCTTAATTCCCCTTAACATAATTCCCAGATAGCAGATTCAATTGTTCGGAACCCAAAAACTAAACATTTTTTATAATCATATTTATAAATTTTTACTATATTTGCAGAAATTATAATTATAACTATAACTTTATGCTAGTTCCAAAAACTTTAAACTTCAGAGAAAATTATTTAAAAAAGGCTGAGCCATATATAGGCAAACAAATAATTAAGGTATTTACTGGACAACGAAGAGTAGGAAAATCATACTTCCTTTTCCAGCTTATTGATTACATTAACAAGAATATTCCAAAGGCTAATATTATTTATATAAACAAGGAAGATTTAGCATTCTCTTTTATAAAAAATGAGATTGATCTAAATAATTTTTTCACAAAAAAATCTGTGTCAGATAAAAAAAACTTTCTATTTATTGATGAGATTCAGGACATTGAGAATTTTTATATTGCATTAAGATCTTTAATTTTAAAGGGGAATGTTGATATATATTTAACAGGAAGTAATGCAAATTTTTTATCCGGCGATATTGCAGGATATTTGAGCGGAAGGTATATTGAGATAAATATTCATAGTTTATCATATCTCGAATTTCTAGACTTTCATAAATTAAGCAATACTGATGATTCGCTGGAAAAATATATGAAATATGGAGGATTACCATATTTAAAACATCTGCCATTGGAGGATGAAATAATATTTGACTATCTTAAAAACATTTACAATACAATCGTCTATAGAGATGTTGTGAACAGATTTTCAGTTAGAAATACAGTTTTTTTGGAGCAATTAATAAGTTTTTTAGCTGCCAATATAGGAAACCTATTTTCATCAAAAAAAATAAGTGATTTTCTTAAATCTCAAGGAATTACAATTGCTCCAAATCAAGTTCAATTATATATTCAGCATTTAGAAAACGCTTTTCTGATTCATAGGGTAAAGAGGTATGATGTTGCGGGTAAAAGAATTTTTGAAACGGGAGAAAAATTCTATTTCGAGAATATGGGCATACGTAATGGAATATGGGGATATAGATTAGAAGATAGAGGAAAAATTCTTGAAAACATTGTTTACAAGCATTTGATATATTTGGGTAATAGCGTAACTGTAGGAACAATCGGAAAAAATGAAATTGATTTTATTGCGGAAAAAAATGGAGAAAAGCATTATTATCAGGTAGCATTAAGTTTAAATTATGATAATACAATTGAAAGAGAGTTTGGCAACCTGAAAAAAATATCGGACAACTATCCAAAAACTCTAATTACAATGGATAAATTTTTAGGAAACACAGTTGAAGGAATAAATACAATCGATTTACGCGGTTTCTTATCTGAATCATAATCATTAAACTTTGCAAACTAAAAGCTCCCAATACTGCGTCTTGTGGTTTGGAAACTTTTTTCCAAAAACCACAAGATAAAAAAATAAAAGTGTTATCTTTGAAATATAAAAACAAAACATTTTTATAGATATAAAACATGGTAAATTATGTTATTGTTGTTAAATAATGAGGAGTATTGTTATAAGACACAGTCTTGCGACAGCGGGCAATAACCAATGATAATAATATAATTGATTATTTTGTAATTTTGAACATTTATGAAAACTGATATTAAAACCACCAAAATGAAAATTCAAACAACTCTACTAAGTTTGTTAATTCTTATGGTAATTGGCTGCTCTAAGGAAAAACAAATAGTAATAGAAAATAACTGGCAAGTGGAAAGCATAAAAGTTCATGCTGATTCTGCCTTGCAATATCCTGCACAAGGAAAAATTTACACATTGACTTTTGAAGATAAAAAAAGTTATGTTAAAAAATTAGATGTAAACAAATGCTCAGGAAAAGTTAAATTTAAGAGTAATAACTCTATTGATTTTACAGATACTGGATGTACTGAAATATGCTGCGACTCTGACTTTGCGACAAATATTGTTTACATTTTAATTGATGTTGAAAAATATCAATTAACTGATACGACATTAATTCTTACTACGAATAGTAATAAAATAATTAACTTAAAAGAAATATAACATGAAACCGATAAATATATGCATAGTTACACTGACATTTCTAATGTCAATTTCATTTTCCAATGCTCAAATCAGTGAAGGGGGGGGGCATACCTATAAGTTTTGACAGTTCCTCTTGTAAATCGCAAAATTCAGTGCATTGTATTCATTTACCCTTGGTAAATAATGATGCTCTTAGAATAGCCGATTCTCTTGCACAATTAAACGACAGCATAAATTTTTTCAACTCCGCAATACTTTGTCTTGTGGTTTGGAAATATTTTCTTCCCAAACCACAAGATAATTTCAAAAATCCATTATTTTTGTTTTATGAACCGTTATTTACGCTAATAAAATTACTGATTTCTCTTAGCCTGTATAAGACTGTGTCAATATTTACCGCATCTCTGAATCGTAATGTCAGTTTTTCCTTGTGTTCTTTAAGGATAAAATCTTTAGGATATTTCTGTACAAACAGAATAATTGATGAAAAAATATCCGATGAATAGTATGTTGACTGCTGATTTAACGGGAAATAGCCTATAAAAATATTGTTTTTGATTATTATTTTCGGAAATCCTAATTCCATTGCCAGCCATCTGAGTTTTACTAAGCTGAAAAGTTCTGTTGTTTTTTCGGGAATTTCTCCGAACCTGTCTTTTAAAGCTGAAATAAATTTATCCAATTCACTTTGAGTTTGCAGTTCGTCAAGTTCTTTGTAAAGTCTGATTCTTTCGGAAGTATTTGTAACATAATCGGCAGGGATTAACACTTCAAAATCTGTTTCTATCAGACAATCGTTTGTATATAATTTTTTTTGAGGCTTGGCGGATTCTTTGCCACTGAATAAATCTCTGAATTCGTTCTCTTTAAGTTCTTCAATTGCTTCGTTAAGAATTTTTGTGTATGTTTCAAAGCCAATATCTGCAATAAATCCTGACTGTTCGCTTCCGAAAATATTACCTGCTCCTCTTATGTCGAGATCCTGTAATGCAATATTCATTCCGCTTCCGAGTTCGGTAAATTCTTCAATTGCTTTAAGTCTTCGTCTCGCTTCGGGAGTTATTGCGGACAATGGTGGAGCAAGTAAATAGCAAAATGCTTTTTTATTGCTTCTTCCTACCCGTCCTCTAAGCTGGTGTAAATCACTAAGTCCGAAATTATTTGCATTATTGATAATTATGGTATTTGCATTTGGGATATCAACACCGTTTTCAATAATTGTTGTACAAATCAGTACATCATAATCGCCACGCATAAAATCAAGAACGGTTTTCTCCAGTTTTTTCGGCTCCATTTGTCCGTGGGCAACAACTGTTTTTACTTCGGGACAAATATGATTTATAAGAGCTTCTACTTCATAAATATTTTGTATTCTGTTATTTATGAAAAAAACCTGACCGTTACGCCCGACTTCGTAATAAATTGCTTCTTGTATAATATCATTATTAAAAGAATGTAATTCCGTAATAATCGGCTGGCGATTTGGTGGCGGTGTATTTATAATTGAAAGGTCTCTTGCACCCATCAACGAAAATTGCAAAGTACGCGGTATCGGTGTTGCCGTCATTGTAATAGTGTCAACATCAACTTTTATCTGACGCAATTTTTCTTTTATTGCAACTCCGAATTTTTGCTCCTCGTCAATTATCAATAATCCAAGGTCTTTAAATTCAACATCTTTATTTACCAGTCTGTGAGTACCGATTATAATATCAAGCTTTCCGTTTTTGAGGTTTTGTAATGAATTTTTGATTTCTTTACTTGTTTTCAGACGACTTACATAAGTGATATTTACGGGAAAATTAGCCAGTCTTTCTTTAAAAGTCTGATAATGTTGCAGAGCCAGAATAGTTGTAGGGACAAGTACAGCAACCTGTTTGTTGTCGTAAATCGCTTTCATTGCAGCACGTATTGCAAGTTCTGTTTTTCCGAAACCGACATCTCCGCATATAAGCCTGTCCATAGGAATTTCAGACTCCATATCTGTTTTGATAACTTCTGTAGCTTTTAACTGGTCGGGAGTGTCTTCATAAATAAACGAGGTCTCCAGCTCGTTTTGAATATATGAATCGGGCGAAAATGAAAAGCCTTTTTTTGTAAGTCTTTGTGCGTAAAGTACAATTAAATCTTTTGCAATATCTTTTATATTATTTTTGGTTTTTTCTTTAAGCCTTTTCCAGTGCCCCGAACCAAGACGATGAATTTTCGGAGGTTCTCCGTCCTTATCGCGGTATTTTGAGATACGGTGTAATGAGTGAATATTTACATAAAGAATATCATTGTTATCATAAATAATGCTTACAACTTCCTGAACTTTACCGTCATTATTGATTTTCTGCAAACCTCCGAATTTCCCGATACCGTTATCAATATGTACAACATAATCGCCCGGTCGTAAAGCCGTTAATTCCTGAAGATTTATTGCATCTTTCCGTGAAAATACGCGTGTTTTAAAAGCATGATAGCGTTCAAAAATTTCATGGTCGGTATAAACACATAGTTTAGCATCATTGTCAACAAATCCTTTATGAACGGTTTTAAGAACTGCATAAAAATTTACATCTGCCTCTTTATCAAGAAAAATATCCCTGAGCCTTTGGATTTGTTTTTCATTATCGCTTAAAATGTAAGTTTCATAGTCTTTTTTACGATTATTTTTAATGGTTTGAATAATTAAATCAAAATTTTTATTGAATTTAGGCTGAGGATTTATGTTAAAATGAATTGTTTCAGGATTTTCAAATATACTTCGGGAAGCAAATTCAAAAACTTTAAATTTTTTCAATTCGTTTAAAACCGTTTCGGAGTCAATCAGATTTTTGTCGGGGTTTAGTACAACAATTCCTTCTTCCGTATCGGTCAGCGGTTTTTTATTCTCTGTAAATTCCGCATATCTGATTTTAGCGGCAGAAATAGTCGTATTGATTTTTTCGAAAATTAATTCAGGTTCGATAAGCCAAAATTTACAGTGTAGTCCTACAAAATCAAAAAAAGAGATATTATTTTCTTCATTGGCATTTTCGTGAATATTCGGAACAATGGATATTTTTTTGAATTTTTCAATTGACAACTGCGAATCGGGGTCAAAACTGCGTATGCTATCCACATCATCGCCAAAAAAATCAATTCTGTAAGGTTTTTCATTTCCAAACGAAAAGACATCAATAATACTGCCTCTTATGGCATAAGTCCCGGGTTCGTAAACAAAATCCTCATATCTGAAGCCGTATTCGATAAGCACTTCTGTTACAAAATCCATTGACAAAACATCGCCCGAACGTATTTCAAGAGTATTGCTTTTTAGTTCCTTAACAGGCATAACTTTTTCGATAATTGCTCCGGGATATGTAACAATTATAAATGGTTTTCGAGTATTTCCCAGTTTGCTTAAGGCTTCGGTTTTTAATACAATATTTGTGCTGTCGGTTTGCAAATACTCGACGGAACGTTTATAAGCAGAAGGAAAAAAAAGCAGGTATTCATCCCCGATACAGTTTACCATATCATCATAAAAATATGAGGCAGACTCTTTATCGGGCATAACAATACAGTTCAGTTTCTTATCCGCATTGAAAATATTTGCAATCAACAAAGAGCTTGACGAACCTGCCAGTCCCTGCAGGTTTATTCCCTTTATATTGTCTTGTGCCTGATACTCATCAAACACGCGACTAAACTTTGGATTTTGAGCAAATATTTTTTGTAATAACTGTTGCACTTCTTGTTTTTTTGCAAAAATAGAAAAAAAAGTGTATTAAACGTAGTTGGAGGGGCGAAAGATTGAAATTACGTGACAGCGGGGGATGTAAATATTTAATTTTTTGTCCTCATGCCTGACGTGCACGCAGCTACCGCAAGGCTGCGTCTTGTGGTTTTGATATCAAACCACAAGATTTGAAATCTAAAGGTAGCGGAGTGTATTAAACGTAGTTGGAGGGGAGAAAGATTGAAATTACACCAGTTTTTTGTTTTTCATAATTGATTTAATATATTTGCTGAATTAAAAATATACAAAAAAATTATATTAAAATTAATGACTTATGAATTCAGTAATTGAAAATA
>SLSH01000249.1 GCA_007130555.1 Bacteroidales bacterium | reverse complement strand
GTTTTTACTTCAACAAAAATCAGATGTTCATTATCTTTTGCAATTATATCTATTTCTTTATGTTTAAATCTCCATCCGGTTTCCAGAATTTCGTATCCTGCCTTTTTTAAAAATATCAATGCCAGTTCTTCTCCCTTTTGTCCGATTAGGTTATGCTCTGCCATATAGAGAATTATTTACTTATAATTATTTTTATGGTTCTCAGATACTTATCTTCATTGGTTATTCTTGCAAAATAAATTCCGTTACTCCAGCCGCTGCAATCAATAAACGTTTTATTAAGATTATTTTTAATTTTTTCTCTTGCGACAATTTTTCCGGAGGTATTATAAATCTCGACAATAGAATTCATGTTTATGTTATGCTTTAGATAAAAATAATTTGATGCAGGATTTGGTGAAAACGATAAGCTGTTTTTTTGTTGATTTTCAATATTATTATCAGTATGGGAAATAATAAAATTTATAGTAAAACTTACATTATCAGACGTGTCGTTTTCATTAAAAACGGTATGTTTTATAATAGAAGTTCCCTGAATATTTTCGGGATAAAAATAAACTCCGCATAAACTTGAAGTTTCTTCGGAAGACAGTTCAAACATTGTAGAAATAAAAGTTGAAGGAGGCATACATGCTCCTGACGGAATGCAAAACGTACTATATGAACCATCACTAATGTTTATGTATTTTTTCTCTATTCTTGTACTTATTGTATTTCCGGTATTATTTCTAATTTTAAAAGGAAATGTAATAGTAGTTTCATCCAAAGTTCCGATTACATCAAATGTTTGCCCGGAAATAACATTATCATTTTCGTCTAAAATATCATAAGACTGTGCAAATACTTTTGCAATTAACAGAGAAAATATAGCAAAAAAAAGAAAATGTCCTTTTTTCATCCTGATATAATTTAATAAGCATTATTAAAAATTCAAATATATATAAACTAATCGAATTACAAAACCATATTTTAAGGTATAAAATAAAAATTGAATTAAAAATTAGTAAGTTTTTATCAATTAATACTATTTTTACATTGATTTTTTAAAATGTAAAATATGAAATATACACTTATATCATTGTTTTTTATAATCATTACTATTTGTTCATATAGTCAGAATATACCTTCGGTTATTATTAAAGATTTACATGGGAATAATGTAAATTCCCGTAATATTATTAACAATGACGGGAATCCGGTTTTGCTCAGTTTTTGGGCAACATGGTGCAGGCCTTGCATTCAGGAATTAACAGCATTTGATTATGAATATATCGACTGGCAGGAGGAGTTTAATTTAAAAATCGTTGCAGTTTCTATTGATGATACAAGAAGTACTAACAGAGTAGGTCCTTTTGTTAATGGAAGGGGTTGGGAATTTGATTTTTATCTGGATGCAAATCATGATTTTAAACGGGCAATGAATGTTGGAAATGTTCCTCATACTTTTTTGCTGGACGCTAAAGGAAATATTTTATGGCAACACACATCTTATACTGCCGGAGATGAACAAAAGGTTTATCAGGAACTAACAAAACTTAAAAATAAACAATAATTGCATTTTTATTGGAAATGAAAAAAAGTCTGTATATAATATTTTTAATTTCTGTATTTTTTCACTTTTGTGTTTGTGCACAACAAACAAACTACGGTAATATCAGCGGAAATTTTCACGGAGATTTTCAATATTATATGGATGATGATAAAATCGGAGCTTTTGCAGTCAGGGAAAAGTTCCTTATGAATACATTTTCTAATTTAACATATTCACTAAATAACTTTTCTGCAGGAATAAGATACGAAGGATACATGAATACAATGCTCGGATTTCCAAATCAGGGAGGAATTAATGACGGGGTAGGAGTGCCATACAGATGGGCAATGTATTCTATTGATAATATTGAATTTACAGTAGGGAATTTTTATGAGCAATTCGGAAGCGGACTGATTTTAAGAGCTTACGAAGAAAAAATGCTGGGAATAGACAATTCTTTAGACGGAATAAGAATCAGATATAATCCTTATAACGGCGTTTATTTAACAGGATTAACAGGTTATCAGCGGTTCTATTGGGAAAAAAGCGAAGGAATTGTCAGAGGATTTGACGGAGAAATTCAACTGAACGAATTATTCAATAATCTTAATGAATCCGCATTCAGAGTCGCTATGGGCGGAAGTTTCGTCAGTAAATATCAAGAAGACAATAATCCGATTTATAAATTACCCGAAAATGTGAGCGCTTCTGCAGCAAGATTAAATCTGAGATATAAAGGGTTTAACATTTTGTCCGAATATGCTTATAAAATTAACGACCCTTCTGCCGAAAATAATTTTATTTATAAATCAGGAGAAGCATTATTAATTAATACAACATATTCGGGTAAAGGTATAGGATTGCTTTTTGAAACCAAATGGGTTGATAATATGAGTTTCAGATCAAACAGAAATGCGGCATTAAACGACTTAAAAATAAACCACCTCCCCGAAATTACCAAAAATCATGCTTATGCCATGACAGCATACTATCCGTACGCAACACAACCAAACGGAGAGTGGGGAATTCAGGGAGAAATTATGTACAGAATCAAAAGAAATACAAAACTCGGGGGAAAATACGGAACAAATGTATCGGTAAATTATTCAAGAGTACATAATATTGACAAAATTCAAATAAACGACACTACTCCTATTGGATTTGCGGGAACATACGGATATAAAACCAATTTTTTCAGTATCGGAGATGAATTATATTTTCAGGATATAAATGTGGAAATATCACGAAGGTGGAATAAAAAACTTTCCTCAAATCTGATTTATATGAATGTGCTTTATAATTTTGATGTAATTCGTGGAGTAAAAGATTATGAAAATGTTAAAGCTAATATTGCCGTTGCAGAATTAACTTACAGAATTACTCCTGTAATAGCAGTTAAAACGGAATTGCAGGGACTATGGTCAAAACAAGATATGGGAGACTGGGCATCAGCAATGATTGAACTATCAGTGCCAAACTGGTTTTTTACGGTTTATGATTCATGGAATTATGGTAACCCGAATGAAAATATGCGTTCACATTATCTTAATTTTGGATTTGGTCATACCAAAGGTCCTACAAGAATTCATTTAAGTTATGGAAAACAAAGAGAAGGTGTGGTTTGTATAGGTGGTGTATGTAGAATTGTCCCCGCTTCAAACGGGTTTATGCTGTCTGTATCAAGTACTTTTTAATTTGAAATTATGAGGAAAAAAATATACATAATTATTGCAATTTTAACAACTTTATTTGTAATGCCCGATTGCGATAAAATCGAAGAACCTTTTTTCGAAGATGGTGTTACGGTTTGGAACGGCAGAAAAATCCTGATATATGACTTTACCGGACACAAATGCGGAAATTGTCCAAGAGCTCATAAATTACTGGAAAATTTTAAATCAAGATATGGTGATGCTGTAGTACCGATTGCAATTCATGCAACTTTTTTTGCAATGCCCCAAGACCAAGCGGACGGAAAATTCAGCTATGATTTCAGAACAGATATCGGAGATATACTGGGAGGAAGAGGCTTAAGCACAGACTGTTACTACGGAGAACTATACTTGCCCACAGGACTTGTAAATAATCTGTCTAAAAATGCATTAATGAGTGATAATCTATGGGCAGAACAAGTAGAAAAATATCTCCCTTTATTTCCTGAATTTGAAATACGGATAAAAAATTCTTACTGCCCACTGGAAAAATCTATAATTACAGAGATTAATATTGAAACTCTTATTGAAAATAACAGAAACATACATCTTAATGTATTTGTAACAGAAGATGAAATAAAACAATGGCAGGAAGATTACCTGCAAACTCCAAGTGCGATAGAAAACTATGTACATAATCATGTTTTAAGAGGCGGTTTTGTGGGTGCATTCGGAGAAGCGGTAAATGAAAATAATAATTCTTTGAATATCGGAAAAACAATTCGAAAAGAATATTCGTTAGTAATGGAAAAAGATTGGGTAAAAGAAAATTGTTCTGTAATAGCTTTTGTTTATGATTATGATAATAAGGAAGTTATGCAGACAGAAATCAAAAAATTTCCTTAAATATGAAAGTTTTTATTTTAATAATAGTTTTAATTGCTTTTTGTAAGTCAGGTATTAACCAAAACTTTTACGGAGGGATTAAAGCCGGAGTAAATGTTTCGCAGGTTGACGGAGACGGATTTGGCGGATTTAAAAAGATTGCTCCCTTTGGAGGTGTTTATGTCAGAAATACCTTTGGTAACAATTTGGGAGGAATGTTAGAAATAAAATACAAACATAAAGGAGCCAAAGAAGTAAGAAGAAATGAAGCAGGCGTAGTCTTTTTTAAACATGAGATAAGACTGGATTATATAGAAATTCCTGTAACTTTAAACTTTAAAATTGAAAAATTATTAATTCCTTCTTTAATAAATTATGAATTTCGAAATGATATGTTTTTGGAATTCGGAATTTCTTACTCTTATTTGATAAGTGCAAAAGAGGTAGAAGGAGATGGTTCTACCTATACTCCTTTGGCACGTCCTTATAATAGTTATGATTTATTAACACATCAAGGATTTACTTACAGAATGAGTGATAATTTTTTAATAAGTTTCAGACATTATTGGACGTTTTTTTTCTTTATGTTTCCGATAAGGGAACACCCGGGCGGGTCAAAATACTGGTTTGACCATGGAGAATATAATCGTAATGCAGAACTTTCTGTTATGTATGAATTTTAAGTTTAAATTGTATTATGAAAAAAAATATTGTTGTGGCAATAACAGGAGCAAGCGGCTCTGTTTATGCAAAATTATTGCTTGATAAATTAAAAGATTATCAGGATATTAATATTTCCGTAATTATTTCCGATGAAGGAAAAAAAGTTTGTGAATATGAATTAGGCAAAGATTTTTTATCGAATATTAGTTTTAAAACTTATGATAACAAAGACTTTTTTGCAGCCTTTGCATCAGGCTCTTCCGTTGCCGATATAATGATAGTAATCCCCTGCACAATGGGAACTCTCGGAAGAATTGCAAACGGAATTTCCGATAATTTAATATGCCGTTCTGCCGATGTAGTCCTTAAAGAAAGGAAAAAACTTATTCTTGTCGTAAGAGAATGTCCTTATAATTTAATTCATATTAAAAACATGGAGCAGGTAAGCCTTGCCGGAGGAATAATTTGCCCCGCAAGCCCTTCCTTCTATTCAAAACCGGAAACAATTCAGGATGCCGCAAATACCATTATCAGCAGAGTGCTGGATTTATGTGGAATTAAAAACGAAAATTTTAGGTGGTGAAGTAGGGAATAGATTTTGGTTATTGGATTATTTTATGTAAAAAATGCAATTAGATTTAAAAATTCGTATATTTGCAATGAAAAAATGCATTATTATGACTAAAACTTTAATCCTTTTTTGCATATTTTTTAGTCTAATCAACTTCTCTTATGCACAAAATAAGCATATAAAATATTTAAGCAATATGCACCCCTATGCTATATCAATACCCCCAAAAAAAGGGGAATATATTGTTGGAGACGAAGACATTAAACCGGGGAAATACTTTAAATTTAGAAAAATGGAAGAATGTGAATTTAATATTTTGGTTTTTGATAATAATAAGAGTATTGTATATAATGATAATAGCAGATTTATAATAAAAGATTCAATATCAAATCAGATTATACGGGAAACCGGTAATATTGATATTTTTAGAAAAAGAAACAAATCATATAAGGGATTCAGATATACTTATTATTATCAACAGGATTCTCTTAATTTACGACATACTTTTAGACAACCAAGTGATTGGCAAAAAGTTAACAGGCGTTATCTAAAAAAGAGATATGATTTTTCCGATGAAAGTAAAGAGCAATCAAATGCTATGATTTCTTCTTTCGAACCTGATTACGAATTTCCTGTTTATAAAATGCAACTGAAAATTACAGGAGAACAAAAAAAAATAAAGGGATTTTTGTGCAATAAAGCTATTTTGGAGGTTTATGAAGATGATGTATATCAAATATGGTTTACAAAAGAAATTGATTACAGTTGGTCTTTTAATAACTATTTTTCGCTTGTTCCCGGTACTGTAATCCTTGCAAAAAAAGATGATAAAACAGTTCTTGAGTTTTTGGAAATTACAGATATAAATTTTTCCGAAACAATTTTTGATGAAGAAAAAATAACGGGGATACTTGAGAATAACTTTGATTAAAACATAAAAATCATGAAAAGAAAAATTAAAATTTTAACAGTAATTATTGCGGTATTTTTTTTGATTTCAAATCAGTTGAAAGCACAAGACAGTAATATTGTTGACCCTGTTTTGAAATTTAAAAGTTTCGAAGAAACAGGCATTTCTTTAAATACATCAGCAGTGAATTATGAGAGCAGGTTTTTTAATACTTCCGACAGCAGGTATGTATTTAAAAAAGCTCAGATGCCGTCAGTAGATATTAATTTTACTTATGGTTATTTCTTTAAGAGAGATTCCGTTTTTTTTGATGAATTTGAAACAGGGATTTTTAAAACGGGATTTAATTTGATAAACAGAATTGCAGATGTAAGAGATAGTCTTGATAATACTTTCCGTTTCTCTGCAAATTACATACAAATTCCCATACAATACGGATTTCGTAGTCCTTTAAAGTACAATACCGTAAAGAATAATCTGTACAGAGCATTTGAGTATAGTGCAGGGCTGTATATTTCGGTTCCTTACTTACATATAATGCATAAACTTGATGATGACCCGTATTCCGAAAATTCGGATATTAAAACAAATTTTATGTTTGCAAACTATTTAAAATTCGGGTTTATAGGAGAAATAGTATTTACGGCACTTAATGATAAAGGACACGGACATAAGTTCGGTATAAGATTTTCGATTGATTTTACAAGCTTGATAAAAATCAAAGAAACAAAAAATGAGCTATATCCGTGTTTCAACACGATTGGTATTTTTTACAATATAAGCAACAGATACGAGTAAAAATATTATTCAATTAAAAAAATCTGTGAATATCCTTAAAAATTGTTTTTTGCTTGATTTAAACGCTTTAAGTTTAATGATAAATAAACTTGTATTTTTTAAAAAAAAAGATTATTTTTGCGATAAAAATATCAAAATTAAATATATAATTTAGCTATATATACATATTCGTTAATTCTATTTTTTTGAGATATGAAAATATTTTTAAAGTTTATTATCAGACAAATTTTTCCGATTATAATTTTATGTTTATTAAACTCTTTACAATTATCAGGGCAAAGTGTAAGCGAAGTATTTATCGGAACAGGAGGGGGTAACCAAAATTATCCGTTAAACAGAACCGGATTTTCTGGTGATGAAAGAGGCTCCGCTGCAGAAATGATTTATTTACAAAGTGAGATAAATGATGTGGGATATATTACCAAATTGGCATTTAATAAATATAGCGGTACTAATACAGGCGATATTCCTGTTACAATTTATATGAAACTAACTTCTGCCACATCTCTGCCGCTTGGTACCACATCTACATCAGGTTATACTCAGGTATATATCGGGAGTTTTACAAATAATGCCGAAAGTGGTTGGATGGAGGTAGAACTCGACCAGAAGTTTGAATATGCTAACATATACAATTTACAAATATTGGTTATTAAAGGAAGTCAACCATTTCTTGAAGGTGCAGATGTACCCCCAAGATATTATTACACAAGTACTTCCGGAGGTTCTGCAAGAGCAAGATTTTGGTGTAACACCGGTGAATGGGATGATACTAAAATACTGACAGAAGATCACAATT
>SLSH01000293.1 GCA_007130555.1 Bacteroidales bacterium | reverse complement strand
TAAATAAAAGCAATAAAAAAGTAAAATAAAATATGGTTCTGGATATAAGTTCGCCTCCCGAAAAAAATAAATCTTTTGTCCTATAATTTTTAATAGTAGTAAAATGTCTGCATTTTTGATTACAAAAATCCTTAAATTTTGATTTGGTTTCCGATAATGTTTTTGCATCCGGATGAATAATTACTTCAACATTATTTTTGTTTGCCGCAGAAATTACAAATAAATCATCATCTCCCGATAAAATATGTTGATGCTCTTTATATCCGCTACATTTATACCATAAATCTTTTTTATATGCCATATTTCTGCCTACTCCCATATATGCTTTGCCTATAAGTGCGGCTCCAAAATATTGCAGACTAATAAAAAAGCTGTCATAACAAATAAAATTATTTAAAAATCCTTTTTCTTTTTTATAACCCCCATAAGCCAAAACAATTTCTTTTTTCTCATTAAATCCTGATACCATAAGATTTATCCAGTCTTTAGAAACAGGGTAGCAGTCTGCATCAATAAATAAAAGATATTGATTTTTTGCCTGTTTTATGCCTTGAGTAAGAGCATTTTTTTTTCCGAGAGACTCTTCAAGTGAAATAATTTTTAATATGGGAAAATTTCTTTGATATTCTTTTAATATTTCTGCTGTATTGTCTGTTGAGGCATCATTAATAACAATAACTTCAAAGTTTTGATAGTTTTGTTCTAAAATTTTTATAAGATTTTTTTTAAGCTTTTTTTCTTCATTTTTAGCGGCAATAATGACAGAAACGGGAATGATTATACTTGAATTGTTTTTTTTATTCTTATAAATCAATGTCTTTGAGTAAATAAAGACATAAAAATAAAGCTGTATTATTAAGCTTACAATAAATATTGCAAAAATTAAATTCGTGTAAATATTATCACTTATAAAGACGTGCACGTGTTCTAAAAAATTAAATCATACTTACATAAAAAAAGCCGTATTAAATAAAAAATCTTTTTCCGAATTACTCTTTATCCTTAGCGTCTTCCCATATTTTATTCATACAATCCAGGCTCATATTTTTAAGATTATTACCTTTGGATATTGTTTTGCTTTCAAGATAGTTAAACCTAGATATAAATTTTCTATTTGTCTTTTCCAAAGCGTTTTCAGGATTTATCCCATAAAGTCTTGCAGCATTAATTAATGAAAAAAACAGGTCTCCGAATTCATTTTCAATTTTCGGATTGTTTGTTTGTTTTATTTCCGACATCAGTTCATTATATTCTTCCATGAATTTTCCCCACACCTGTTCTTTATTCTCCCAGTCAAAACCCACTCCACGAACTTTATCCTGAATACGAAGAGCTTTTATCATTGCGGGCATTGATTTGGGAATTCCTTCAAGAACTTTTTTTCCTTCTTTTATTTTAAGATTTTCCCAGTTTTCCTCAACTTCTTTGGAATCTTTTACTTTAAGATTTTTGAAAATATGCGGATGTCTGTAAATCAACTTTTCATTAATTTTTTTTATAACATCATACATATTAAATTCTTTTTTTTCTTCTCCTATTTTTGCATAAAACACGATATGTAACAATAAGTCTCCGAGTTCCCCGCAAATATCTTTATTGTTATTTTCAAGAATTGCGTCTGCAAGTTCATAAGTTTCTTCTATAGTAAGAGTACGTAAGCTTTCGTTGTCTTGTTTGCTATCCCACGGACATTTTTCTCTCAACTTGTCCATTATGTCCAAAAGTCTTTCAAATTCTTTCAATGTTTTATTCATAATTATTCTTAAATATCTTTTAATATCTTTTTTTGCTTAGAACAAAGACATGTTTTTCTGTTTTTTTATTTCCCGATAAGCTGAACATTTCTGCATAGAGGATATATATTCCTATTGGACATAGTATGTCTTTATTATCAAAGCCGCCCCAATAGAAATACCCTTCTGTACCAACAAGTTCATTTTGTGCAATGTAAGTTATAAATCTCCCGTTTGAGCTGTAAACTGCCATTGTAACTGTATATCCGGGTTCATCAAATTTATATGCGATATTAAGTATATCGTCATATCCGTCATTGTTTGGAGAAAAAACTTCGGGATATACTTTTATGCTTGATTCTGCTTCAACATTATCAATATATTGCGAATTCTTATATCCCGGAGTAGCAAAGCCTACTGATTGTGCAGCGGAATGCCAATTTCCGGGGTCAGAGCTAGGTCTGTCATAATTAATCCTTTCAAGTGAAACTCCTTTTACATCTCCCAACAGACGATAATGTTGATTCTGATTATATGAAACTTCATCAATTATATTAAAATATCTGTCTGAAATAATTACCGTTCCTTCTCTTATAGGGAATGACGGTAAACTTGTAGCTTCAAACATGGCATCTATATTCATCACAAAATAGTGGTCAATAATGCTTTGGTTGTCGGTTGTTATTACACAATATTCTCCTGGCAATACTAATCTGCTCTTATCACTTATTGCTCTTGAATTTGCAATTTCTCCGTCGCTGTTTCTATTACTAATCCAAAGTTTTTTCAAATCTAGAAGTCTGTCCGAATTATTATAAATTTCAACAAATTTACTTGCTCCGGTGGGAGCATTAAAAAGTATTTCATTTATTACTAAATCTCCTTTTACTACCGAATCGGGTAATCCGAATCTGATTGATATATTCGCTTCAACCGTATTTCCACTACAATCTTTAATATTATTTAAAATATCAAGATAATATACTTTTCCTACTTCAAAATCTGCATTAAATTTCATTTTAATTTCCGAAAATCTCGGAGCTTTTGCACTAATCCATTCCGGATTTCCAAAACCATTAACACTAAAATTTTCGATATTTTCAACAAACTCTTTCAGTAATATTTCATTAAACCAAACAATTACAGTATCGGGAGCAACTGCTTCAGCAGCAATCGGGTAAGGGGGCGTAAAATCGGGATTATTTGCGGCAACGGAATTAACTTCGCCGGGCGTACCTCCTCTGCTATCAACAGATTCTCTCCAGTTTCTTTCTTCTCCACAGGGATTATCTGTATCAATCATTTCTAAAGACCAACCTCCTTCTTTTTTAAAATTTTCGGTAACCCAGTTATCTGTGTATGTTACGGTATGTATGTAATTTTCGTTTTTAAATTGCAAGGATAATGTTGTCCCGGTATTTGCAAGATAGGGAAATCCGGGAACTCCTATAACATTATTAAACCCGCTGAACAGATGTTCTTTATTTTCGTGGCATAGAATAACATAAGATTTTGCTTTGATTTTGCTGTAAGGCAGTTTCCGGGAAGTTGTTGATGCTGTAAAAATCCAGTCTGTTAAATCAATATCATAATCTGTTCTATTATAAAGTTCTACATATTCTGCATCAGGAAGTTTAACAACCGGAGCAGGCTTAGGCATAATTTCAGTTATTATGACATCTAAGGGTTCGGGATAAAATACTACAAATTCTAATTCTTGATATTCAAGTATATTATCACATAAATCACGAATATTTTGTACTATCAGAGAATATTCGGTATTTGGAGTAAAAGCGACCGGGAATTGAAGTATTGCTCTATTATTATCACCTTCAATAATATTAATTGGATTTCCAAATTGCGGTATAACTTCATAATTTGATATATCTACAATGTCTTCAGCAACAACGCGTTCAGAAAAATAAACAGTAATTTCGTTGGCAGCGGTAATTTGTAACATCTCAACTACCGGAGGGATTGTGTCAAGATTTGGAGCATCAACTGAATTAATTGCCCCCGGAGTTCCTCCATTAGGGTCAATTGAGGCTGTCCAGTTTTCAAAAGTACTGCAATGATTATTGGGGTCAATTTTTTCTAAAGACCAGCCGCCCCCACGTTTCCATGTTTCATCATACCATAATTCGGAATAAGTAACCTTATCTATTATATTTTCGTTTTCATCAAAAATTGTAATGGTTTGCCCCTGATTATTCATTGCAGGAAAACTTTCAAACGACATTACTTCTCCGTATTCTGAATAATCTTCTGCATGTTCTTCTGCACAAAGAATTAAATATTCGCCCGGAGCCATAATGTGCTGAGGAAATGTCCTTGAAAAAATACCGATTTCATAAACCCAGTTTGTAATATCAATTTCAAAATCTGTTGTATTATAAAGTTCAACATAGTTTCCGGACGGTAATCCGACAACAGGAGTTGCATCTCTCATAATTTCGTTAATTACAATCATTCCCGGTACTATTTCCAGATATAAAAAATTAACAAACCCTTCAGGGGCAATATTTCCTGCGATATCACTGATATTTTGATATTGTAAAATATAGTTTTCGGGTGATTGAAGAGGATTTTCAAATTCTAAAAGTACCGAAGAATTATTTTCATCATAAAAATTAACCTGAACAGGATTACCTATATTATTATTTATTATATAATTTCCGGTATTAAGAGCACTTTCTTCTTGCAGCTTTTCGTTAAATTCCAAAATAATATTTTTATTGTCAATAATCTGATACGATAAAAACTCAGGCGGAATAGAATCAATATATGGTTCTCCCGAAACAATAAAATCATCAAAATAAAACTTATCCCATCTGGTTGTAGAATAAACACATTTTATTCCGAAATAATCAGACCTGTAGTATGTATCATCAAAAACATTTCCTTCATTATAATAATCTGTCCCTCCAAGAGTATCAGACATAAGAGTCCAGTTTCCGTCAAAATCTCTGGTAACTTTTACTCTTACATTAACTTGCAATGTATTAAGACGGTTTTCCGTGCCGTCAATAATTTTAGTGGCAGAAGAACCGTCTTGTCTGTATAAACTAACATTACGACTGGTATTACCGAGCATAATATAATAACCGTTAAGTGGATTATTTAAATTATTTGTGTTGGAAACCAAATAAACATTCGCATAATTTGCCGAAGACGGATTAAATCCATATCTGACCAAAAACTCCCATTCGGCATCATAAACAGCCTCGTTTTGAGTTACTAAATATGACGGAGATATTTTTGCAGTGTCATATAATTGTAATTCAAAATCTTCGTTTACAATAAAATTTTCTATATCTCCTGTCCATTCGGGATTTTCTGTAAAATTACCATTGCTAAAATTATCCGTAAATTGTGCGAATGAATATAAAGGCAATAACAATATAAATACTAATGTGCGTATCATATAAACAATTTTTAAACTGTACAGATAAATACAAATTAAAATGTAAATCTACAAAATAAATTTAAAAAAATAATATTATTGTTACTAAATATTATTTTTATGAAAGAATAAAATCTAAAAAATTATAGCACAACAGTTCCGACCTCTTTTTGCAGATTTTTTAAATGTACCAAGCAATTACATTGGGGTATAACAATTTTCTTTGCGAAAGAGGTCGGAAACTGTTGTTGATAAAAAAAAGTTTTGTCATGTACTATAAAAAAAATAATTTTATAATTTGAATATTTTTTGTATTTTCGTTTAATTTTTTGATATTTAATATTTTTAAAAATATGAATTTAAATCTATCGGGAACACAAAATTTTATCAGTCAAAAACTATTTGACGCGAAATGTAATAATGCATTGAATAAACTGGAAGTTTTACTTAACGGAAAAGGTAAGGGCAATGATTTTTTAGGGTGGATTGATTTGCCCGAAAAGATGCTTGAAAATGAATATAAAAAAATTATTAGCGCTACAGAATCTTTTAAAAAATTAGATGCGGTTGTAATAATCGGCACAGGAGGTTCTTATTTGGGAGCAAGAGCAATTATTGAAGCATTAAAGCCCCAATTTAAAAAATCAAAGCCAAAAATTTTATTTGCCGGACATAATTTATCGGCAGATTATCATACTGAACTAATTGATTATCTGAAAAATAAAGAATTTGGCATTGTAGTAATTTCAAAATCCGGTACAACTACCGAACCCGCTATTGCTTTTAGGTTATTATATGATTTAATGAAAAAACAATTTCCGAAAAACATAATTCAAAAAAGAATCATAGTTATTACCGATGCAGAAAAAGGAGCTTTGAGACAGTTGGTAAACACCGAAAAATTCGAAAGCTTTATTATTGATGATGATATCGGAGGGCGGTATTCGGTATTGTCTGCTGTCGGATTGTTACCAATAGCTGTTGCAGGATACGATATTAAACAATTATTAATCGGGGCTTTGGATTCTAAAAAGAAATGTACCGAAAACTCTCCCGAAAATCCTGCCGTACAGTATGCTGCCGTTAGAAATTATCTTTATGCAAACGGATACAAAATTGAAGCCATGGTAAATTATGACCCGCGATTTTACTATCTAACAGAATGGTGGAAACAACTTTTTGGAGAAAGCGAAGGGAAAGAATTAAAAGGAATATTTCCCGTTTCGGTTTCTTTTACCACCGATTTACACTCACTGGGACAATATATACAACAAGGCGAAAGAATTTTATTTGAGACGGTTTTATATGTTACCAAAAATCATAGCAAACTTACTATTACTGATAATGAAACAAATTTTGATAATTTTAATTATCTGACAGGTAAAGATATGGAGTTTGTAAACCGGAAAGCTGCCGAAGCAACTATGATGGCTCATGTTGACGGAAAAGTTCCTAATATCTGGCTTGAAATACCTGAGATTAACGAGTATCATATAGGATATCTTATTTATTTTTTCCAAATTGCCTGCGGAACAAGTGCATATATGCTTGGCGTTAATCCTTTTGACCAACCCGGAGTAGAGGATTATAAAAAAAATATGTTTAGATTATTAAAAGGGAAATAGTTTCCAGACCTTAATACTTTAAAATTTTTCCTTCATCTTTTATAAATTCCGAAGGTGATTTAAGCATTTTAAATAACAATTTAATTTTAAATAATCCTATTGCAAATGCAATAACAAATCCGAAAACTGCCGATATTAAAAATGAATACACCCAATTATCAATATTTAGCTTGAAAAAGTAAGTGCTTGATATATAAAACATTATAAATACTGCAAAAGATAAAATTAATTTAAAATTGAACTTAATTTTGAATACATATTTTGCAATTATAATCTGACTAAAGGCGGTTAATAATTGTGTAATCATAGATGCGACAGCAGAACCAACAACCTGATATTTTTGTATTAAAATCAGGTTTAAAACTATATTTAAAATCATTCCGCATGTTGCCATTATGTTTAGTTGCCTCATATTTCCGTTTGATGTAAGCAATGTGCCGAATATATAGGTCATACAAATCCCGATAAATCCTGTAATCAGAAAGCTTAACACTATCGCACTTTCTTCAACATGAGCAACATACATTATGTCCATTATTTCCTGATTAAAATAAAAGCAATTTATTGTTAAAATAAATGCAGGTACCAATATTAATAAACTTGATAGCTTTAATAATTCTTCTATAGATTCTTTCTTTTTAAGCATTCTGGCAAACATTGGTAAAAGAAGTACTGCAAAAAGATAAGCAAACATTGACGCTGCTTCAAGAATACGGAATGCCTGGGCATATATACCGGCCTGTTCTTTACCATTGGGTAGCAATCTTTCCAGCATTACCGAATCAATTCTGTTATAAAAAACCATTAATAGTATTAATAATGCATAAGGAAAACTTTGTTTCAGAAATACTCTGTAAAATTTAAAATTAAATTTAAGTTTAAAGAATGATGCTTTTGATAAAACCATTATAAATGCCACAAATGCCGTTAGAAGATATGCTCCCGTTTGAGCAAAAATAAACCATTCTATCTTAATTATTTCGTCTGTAACATTGCCCCATATTAAAACACTGCAAATAATTATCATCAGCAGTCTGTCTAAAACAGATAAAAAGCTGTCGGTTTTAAATAAATGTAATCCGCTGATATTTGAGCGTAAATACAAAACAAATGAAAGTAAAAACTGATTAAAAATCAAAACCAGCAACATTAATATTTGCCTGTTATCATATCCTATTATAAACGCTGCAAATAAGGTAATTACAGCATAAATGCCTGCTAATAAGAATTTTAATGAAACTATATTTGAAACATATTTACTTAAAATCGAGGAATTTTGAGCAATGTTGCGATTATTATAATTGGTTATTCCAACATCAAGAATAATATTTAACAACAGAGAAAAATTAAGTAATGAAAAATAAAATCCAAACTCTTCGGCACCAACTAAATTTTGTACGGTTCTTTCTACTCCAAAAATCCAGAAGGGCTTAATCAGAACATTAAGCAAAAGTAAAAATGCCAGATTTATAACAAAATTGCGTTTCAAAATAGACTTGTTAATTAGTCTGCAAAGATATTATTTTTAAAATCGCTTTTTTTATAAATAGATTGAATTTAAAAATCTTTGCACATTACAACAACTAAATTATTTCATAAAAACGATTTTTATGGTTAAATATTTCATAAAACATTTTTAAATATTTTAATCAGCTAAGTTTGTACTATAATATTTTTTATTATTTTTGTGAGCCAAAATTATTAGCATAAATAATATTATAATTTATAAACATAATTCAATTTTAAACTAATATGAAAACTTATCAAAGCTCAGAAATTAAAAATTTAACCTTATTAGGAAATTCGGGTTCCGGGAAGAGTATATTAACAGAAAGTATGCTTTATTTTGGTGGTGTAATAAAAAGAAAAGGCGAAATTTCAAGTAAAAATACTATTTCGGATTATCGTCCTATTGAACATGAAATTGGAAATTCTATATCATCAACTGTTGCTTATACAGAAATTGCCGGAAAAAAGATAAATATTCTTGACAATCCCGGGATGGATGATTTTATTGGTAATGTAATAGCCTCAATACATACTGCAGATATTGGGTTAATGGTTATTAATGCTCAAAACGGAGTTGAAGTAGGGACAGAAATTCATAACAGATATTTCGAAAAAACAGGCAAACCGCTTATAATAACCATTGGACATTTGGATCATGAACAATCCAATTTCGAAAAAACCTTTGAAATGATAAAAAATACATTCGGAGGAAATGCTGTATTGGCACAATTTCCTGTTAATGCAGGTGTTGGATTTGATGCAATTGTTGATGTTATTACCAATAAAATGTATAAAATCAGCGGTGATAAAATTGAAATAAGCGATATCCCCGAAGAATTTGTAGCCCAAGCCGAAGAAATTAAAACCGAACTGATAGAAAAAGCTGCCGAAGTTGATGAGTCTCTTATGGAAATATTTTTCGAAAAAGATACTCTGAACGAAGAAGAAATGATGAAAGGAATTTCAGCAGGACTTCCGCAAAGAGGAATATTTCCGATTTTTTGTATTAATCCGAGAAATGACCTCGGAGTACAAAGATTATTGGAATTTATCGCTAATGTTGCCCCTTCTCCAGATACATTGCCGGCAGTTGTTAACAATGAAGAAAAAGAAATAAAATGTGATTCAAATGCAAAAACTTCATTATTTATTTTTAAAACTTCTATTGAAGAACACATAGGAGAAATAAATTATTTTAAAGTTTTATCTGGAACAGTAGCTGAAAATATTGATTTGTATAATTCCAAAAAAAATACAAAAGAACGTATTTCTCAATTATTTGTTTGTGCAGGAAAAACAAGAAATAAAGTAGATAAATTATATGCCGGAGACATTGGAGCTACTGTGAAACTAAAGAGTGCTAAAATTGGACATACCTTAGTCCCTGTCGGAGAAGACTGGGAAATGCCTCCTATTGAGTGGCCCGAACCAAAGCACAGAATGGCTATTAAAGCTAAAAGCGAGGCTGATGACGAAAAACTCGGTGAAGCACTTAGCAGAATTCACGAAGAAGACCAATCTCTGAGGTATGAATATTCAAAAGAATTAAAACAATTATTGGTTTCAGGGCAAGGAGAATATCATTTGAATATTATGAAATGGTTTTTAAACAATCAGTTTAAAATTGAATTTGATTTCATAAAACCAAGAATACCGTATCGTGAAACTATTACAAAAACAGCTCAGGCAGATTACAGACATAAAAAACAATCAGGAGGAGCAGGACAATTCGGAGAAGTATATATTGTTATCGAACCTTATGTGCCAAATATACCTGATCCAACTATGTATAAAATTGACGGAAAAGAAATAAAAATCTCTGTGCGTGGTAAAGAAGAAATTAAATTAGAATGGGGAGGAATGTTACAATATTACAACTGTATTGTAGGAGGTTCTATTGATACCAGGTTTTTACCCGCTATACTTAAAGGAATTATGGAAAAAATGGAAGAAGGTCCTCTAACCGGCTCTTACGCAAGAGACATCAGAGTTTGTGTATATGACGGAAAAATGCACCCCGTTGATTCAAATGAGATATCCTTTAAACTTGCAGGACGAAATGCATTTAATAATGCATTTAAAAATGCCGGACCTAAAATTATGGAACCTATATACGACCTTGAAGTTTTGGTCCCCGGAGCACGAATGGGAGACGTAATGAGCGACCTGCAAGGACGCAGAGCAATTGTACAGGGAATGAGCAGCGAAAAAGGGTTTGAAAAAATTGCCACCAGAGTGCCTCTGTCAGAAATGGATAATTATTCAACTGCATTAAGATCTATAACAGCAGGAAGAGCAATGTATTCTATGAAATTTTACGAATACCAACAAGTACCACCTGATGTACAAGATAAACTTCTGAAAGAATACGAAGCATCGCAAAACGAAGAATAATTAGTGTCTGTCAATAATGTCCGATAACTGCGTTATGCTTGCCCTCAAAATGCTCATCCCTACAAAGAATAATTAACAAAAGAAATTTTTACAAACTATTCGTGAATTCGTTCCGTTAAAGATTCACGTATCATTTTTCTTAAATCAAGCTGACTGGTTTTAACCGCACCTCTTGATGCGGGACGATAAAATTCAGGATATCGGGTACTTGCCGGTCGAAACTTTAAATCTTCCATATTACCCTTTATATCTATCCCGAACCTTGCCGGAACAGGAGAATCCACGACCGTAATATGATAATCAAAACTATAATCAAAATTATGTCTGCCGGCTACAACAGCCGAATATCTGTCCATTACAATCAGAAAAGGATAAATGTCAATTTCTTCTCGGAATATAGTAAATTCGGCAGAAAGAGAATCTATCTTATTTTCAGTTTTTTTACTGAATCGTAGAGTTTTTGCAATTTCGGTAAAAGTTTCTCCGTCTAATAAAACTAAGTTGCTTCCGGTAATAGATGACGCCCCGCGTAAAGTTGATTTTTTAATATTATAAGTAGAATCCAGATAGCTTTCAATGGCAATATGGAATTCCCCTTTACCCCTGAACGACCGTAACATAGGCATAAGAGTATCAATATCGGGTATCAATTCCAATAACTTTTCAATTTCAATATCCAGCATGTGATAATCCAGACCAAGATAAAGATGATTTTTTCTCGGAGAACGATACATAGATGTTAATTGCATTCTTGCAGCCGGAGTGGTAAACTTCAAATCATCCAAAAGTAAAATACCATTATTTATACTAACCTCGCCTGTAATATCCCGAGCAGTATCATTGCCAAATGTAGCCTGTCTTATATTAGTGGACAACAAAATATTTATCCCTTCCGGAACCATATAAGGTCCTGTATATGTCTCATCGTTAATATTTTGTGTGTCAGTTTTTTCGTTTTTCGAGATATCCTCATCTTTTTCTGTTCCGATTCCGCTTGTAATACCCATAAGCTGTAATATATCGGTATTATCGGATGCAAACTTAAAGTCCCCGTAAAGAATAGAATCTCCTTTATAATAAGACAATACATTATTAAGAACTCCCGAAAGTTCAAAATCAGAATTATCAATAATCATACGACTTTCTTTAATATTCAGTTTTTCAGAATCAAAATCCATTTTCAAGAGAGCTATTTCAATAGGATGAGATAATAATGATGTAGTGATAATTCCTTTGTCTATATCAATATCTCCTTTTACAAGCCATTGCAATAAAACATCAGATTGACTTTGATCATTCAAAATGTCAGCATCCAAATGTATTTTGTTTATTGTAATGACATCTTCTCCGGTGTTAGCCTCAATTCCTTTACTGTTATAAGCCAGCTTAATTTCAGGATGATCCGGTTTGTCAGGTAAAGGAGCAATTGATACTTTTCCGTTTTGATTTTTTAATATAATACTTGTACTATCCATATTTGCCGAAAAAGCATCTGTCGCAAACGAACAAATTAAATCGGGAATTTTGGTTGTATCCCTTAAATCGGATGTTTCAATTCTGATATTTGCATTTTGCAAAAAAGTCCGGTAATCATTCAGTTTGCCTGTTTCAAAATTATCACATGTAAATGTAGCAAGAGCAAATTGGGTATTTTTTGTTGTACTCTCAGGATTTGGTAATGTAAAATCAATTCCCGCTCTGTCTGTTTTTACCCATAAACTGTCATAAGCCACATCTATATTATAAGCGGTTAAACTTCCGGATAATTTCATTTTTTCAATTTGCATCTTTTCCAACTGCGACATATAAAATACCGTTACAATGCCCCCTTGTACCATACCTTCCATTTTTACGTTCAAAGTATCGGGTATCATCTCATTGAATTCATCCAGATTTATATTAACTTTCGTGGTAAGCCCTGCATAAATGTCCGAAAATAGATTCTTAAAAATACCTTTTGTTTCAATGGATGACTTAGGTGTTTTGGCATTAAATCTATTGATTTTCAAATAAGAGATTTCGTCATTTATTAAATCCGTATAAATATTGATGTCCCCGTTGATATTACTAATAGGTAAATGAAAATCCGAATAATTTAAGTCTCCGTTTTTCACTATCAGAGCTATATCCATTAAAGGCATTAAGGAATCGCTGTAAGTTCCGGATATTTTTCCTTTTGATGAAATCAAACCATTAAAATCTATTCCTTCAAGATAAGAATGATAAGTAAGAGGCACAAGTGACAGAATATTTTCAAAATCCCAATCATTAAATTCATAATTAATATTACTATTAATATCCCAATTTTGAGAATCAATTTCAATTAACCCATTAAGTAAAAACCCCAATTCATTAATGGATGCCTGTGCCTGATTTAATTGAAATGAAAGTTGTGATAAAACAATATTATTAGGAATATACATTGCTAATTTTTCGTTATGTAAATATATTTCCTCATCGTATTCAAAAAAAACATTTATGCCGTTTAATTTTATTACTGAATTTATGTTTTCATAATTTGTGATGCTTCCAATAAATTCCACATCAAAATTATCAATTCCTGTATTTATCTTCAATAATTCATCTGTATAAGAAAGATTTTCCCCTTGCAGTTTTATGTCGGAATTTATACTGTCATTGAACATAAATCCTTTAATTTCACCATTAAAGTTTTTAATTCCGGCAATAAGTTCCATTGAATCGTCCTGATATGAAAGATATGTACCGTTAAATTTTGCTTCGGATTTAATATTTTCTTCAATGATAGTTCCTTTAATTTCGGCATAAAAATTTTGAATTTTGGTATTTATTTTAAGTGATTCATCTACATAAGAAAGATTAATATTTTCAAGTTTTACATTACCTAAATCAATAAAATCGAATGTAAAATCCGTTTCTTCTTGTTCTGTAGTATCTGTTAAAATTACATCAAAATTAGAAAGTCCCGTGGAATCAACAAAAGCATTTACAGTTCCGTTTGATACGGAAATATCGGACAATATCAATTCGTTTTTTCTCCAGAGAGCAATAATATCAATCACTCCTGTTAATCTGTCAACATTTACAAGTGTATCGGAAAATGTCCCGGGTATAGGATTAATTAGTGTAAATTTATCCAGTTTTAATGCAAACCGCGGAAACGTACTGAAAAAAGTGAGTTCAACATTTCCTATTTCAACCTCACAGGTAAAAATCTTTTGGGCTTGATTATTTATAATCGGACTGATTTTTTCCGGCGTAAAAATAAACCACAACGCAATACTAATAGTAATTGTTAATAATACCAGCAAAGATGCCAATGTTATCAGGATTGGTTTGATAATTTTTTTCATTTTTTTATAATCAAAAAGTTAATCGAAATTTTTTTAGTAAATATTATACTTTGGAATATGAGAATTGTTTTCCAAAACTGTCTTTATATTCTAATGTTCCCGTAGTAAGTTTGGTAACTGTATAAACTTTTGGTACGACGGCACTTCCGATTTCCATAAGATGTATATGTGTCAGTTCGTCTTCTACAAGAGTCCATTCAAAAGCCTGTGCTTCCTCTTCGCTTACATCATCACTTGTATCCCAGGTGCTTCCCGTACCATTGCTTTCATATTTGTAAAATTCGGTCCCCGACACCCATTTCCCGATTAAAAGAGTTTCATTAAAATACTCTTTCTCTTTTTTACAAGACACCAAGAGCAAAAAACACACCGTAACCGCAATTACACAGTAAAAAACTTTTTTCATAGCTAAGTAAACTTTTCACATAAAATAAGAAAAACTAAATTAAAAATTCCTGATTCCAATAATTTCTCTAACCTCTTTAATTGTATTTACAGCATTTTCTCTGGCTTTTTCCGCTCCTTTTTTGGCTGTTTTTATTAAGAAATCATTATTCGCATCTATTTCCTTAATTTTTTCACGAATGGGCTCAATTGTTTTATTTATATCTTCGGCTAATTGTTTTTTCAGGTCTCCGTAACGAATTTCGCAGGAGGCATATTTTTCTTTAAAATATTCTATCGTATCATTTGTTGAAACGATTTCCAGAATAGTAAATAAATTTTGAACTGCTTCCGACATTTTTGAATTTGGTTTTTGCGGACCGGAATCAGTAACGGCACTCATCACTTTTTTTCTGATTGTTTTTTCGTCATCAGACAAAAATATTCCGTTATTCTCAGATTTCCCCATTTTTCCTTTTCCGTCTAATCCGGGAACTTTAACCAATTCTTCTCCGAAATTATACGCTACGGGTTCTCTGAAATATTTAACCCCGTACATATTATTAAATCTTCTTACGAATTTTCTGGTCATTTCAAGATTTTGTTCCTGATCTTTCCCTACCGGAACTTTGTGTGCATGATGTATCAATATATCTGCAGCCATTAAAACAGGATATGTCAGTAGCCCCGCATTAACATTATCGGGCTGTTTTCTTGCCTTATCTTTAAAAGAAGTTGTGCGTTCAAGTTCTCCCAGATATGCAGACATATTAAGTAAAAGATAAAGTTCACATAATTCAGGGACATCGCTTTGAATATAAATATTTGCAACTTCGGGGTCAAGTCCTGCCGCTAAATATTCTACAAAAACCCTGCGTACATTATCATGCAGTTCCTTGTTATTATGATGAGTTGTCAAAGTATGATAATCTGCAATAAAGAAATAGCATTTATTTTTATGTTGCATTTTTACAAAATTGCTGATTGCACCAAAATAATTACCAAGATGCAGTTTCCCGGTAGATCTTATTCCGCTTGCTACTATTTCCATAATATTTTTATTTAAATATTTTCTTTATATGTTCCGTCTAATATCTTGTTATAAATATCTTTATCTGATATAATTTCAATTGCTTTTTTTATTTCGGGGTCATGTTTTAAACTATAAATAATCCCACCTTTTTCATAATAATACCTTAAAATAATTTCCTGGCTTAATAATTGGATAATTTCTTCTTTAAAAACCTGCAGGTCTTTATTCTTGTCATGAGATAGTTTATCTTTTAATATTTCAAATTCTTTATCTGCCCTTTCATAGTATTTTTCATTTTTTGCAGATTCTATTAGTTTTCTAAGTTTTTCTTCGGTTTTTGTTTCATAGTCAAAATCTTTGTCTGCTAAAAATTCAACAAATTTATCATATTCCAATTCGGTAAATTCATATTCTTCGGGTGTTGCTATTTCCGGATTTTTTTGTCTGTAAATAGTTGCATAATCGAATGTCAGGTTTTTTAATATCAGACTGGTCGAGATTTTGCTTAACATTGTCGGTTCTATTGTTATATCGGGAATTATTCCGCCTCCTTCGTAAACAATTCTGCCATTAAGTGTTGAGAATTCTGTCAATAAAGAGTCGGGTACACGAACAGCTTTTCCTTCTTCATCGCGATGGGAATAGTCTAATGCTTGAATACATCTTCCGCTTGGAATATAATATTTTGCGGTAGTAACTTTAAGCACTGCATTATAACTTAATTCTCTAGTCGTTTGTACCAATCCTTTCCCGAATGTTTGTTGTCCTATTATCACACCTCTGTCTAGGTCTTGCAAAGCTCCTGCAACTATTTCTGATGCTGATGCCGAAGATCTGTCCACAAGAACAGCAATTTTAATTTCCGTATCCAACGGTTCTTCTACTGCTCTGTAAATGTTATCCCATTGAGCAACTTTTCCTCTTGTGCTTACTACTTCCTGTCCTTTATCTACAAATAAATTTACAATTTTTACCGCTTCTAGCAACAGTCCTCCCGGATTGCCTCTTAAATCAATAATAATTGCATTTATTTCATTATCATTTTTTAATTCTTTAAATGCATCCTTAACATCTCTTCCTGCCGTATTTGTAAAATTATTTAAAGTAATATATCCGATATTATTACCAATTATTCCGTAATATGGCACAGCATCAAGTTTAATATCTTCGCGGATAACTGTTTTTTTAATCTCTTCTTTGTGTCCCGGTCTTTCAATTATAAGTTCAACGGTAGAATTCGGAGCTCCTTTTAATAATTCCGAAACTTCGGAAACTTTTTTATCTTTTATATTTATCCCGTCAATTTTTAAAATAATATCTCCTGCAACAATCCCTGATTTATCTGCCGGTCTTCCTTGATAAGGATGTGCAATAACCACATATTCGCTGTGTTTACGAATTAATGCCCCGATACCGCCATATTGCCCTGTTGTCATTATTCTGATTTCTTCGATATTTGACTCCTGAATATATTCGGAATATGGGTCTAGACTCTTAAGCATCGCGTCAATTCCGGTCTTAATAATATCTCCCGGAATAATTTCATCAACATAATATAAATTCAGTTCTTTGTACAAACTATAAAAAATATCCAATTGTTTAACCGATTCAAATGCATGGTCTCTGTTAACAACAAACGAAACGGATATTATGGTAAATACTGCTATTACAGAAATTAGTATAATTTTTTTTCCTTTTATTTTTATTTTGTTAAATTTCATAATTATTTCGTTTTACAATAGTTTTATTATTTTTTGTAAAGATAAAACAATTTTTTTTTCTATACTATCATAGTTTTTTATTTCATTATTTAAATAAACAAAAGCAATATTCAGTCCGATATTATTATTATTACAAGTTTTTATCAATTCCTGTTTATTTTTTCTATATGCTTCTTTAATTCTTCTTTTAATTAAATTTCTATCGATTGCTTTTGCCAGTTTTTTTTTTGATACGGATATAATTATTTTAACAGGAGCATCTTTATCATATAGACATTTTTTGTAATATACTAAAACAGGTTTTTCGACAAAAGATTTACCTCGAAAAAACAGAGCATCTATTTCTGTTTTTTTCGACAATCTTTCATTCTTATTAAAACTATTATCCGGTTTTAGAAAGTTCATTTAAAAAAAATTGGCTTAATAGTATTTTTTAAAACAGCGATAAGCCCTGTAGTATTAATTTAATCAAGTACTCTTAAAATTATTTTTTCTTTTTGGCATTTTTATTAAATTCGGTAATGTATTTTTCCAATGCCAATGTCATAGACGAGCATTCAGGTGTCGGGACTTTAATATCCAATCTGAGCTTATGATTTTCTACAGCTTTTGCTGTTGACGGTCCAAAAGCTGCTATACGAATATCTCTCTGGTTAAAATCAGGAAAATTTTTCAATAAAGAAACTATACCCGAAGGACTGAAAAAAACCAATATATCATAATTAATATCTTTTAAGTCGCTTAAATCTGATGCCACGGTTTTATATAATATTGCTTTTGTATATTTAATATTTGCCTTTTCTAATTTTTTAGGGATTTCAAACTTATGTACATTACTTAAAGGTAATAAAAAAAATTCTTCGGAATGTTCTTGAATGACTTTTAATAAATCATCAAAACTTCCATTGCTGCTAAAAACTTTACGTTTACGATATATGACATATTTTTGCAAATAAAAAGCTATTGCTTCGGAAAGGCAAAAAAACTTCCAATTATCATTAATCATTATTTTCAATTTCTCGCACATATTAAAAAAATGATCTACTGCTGTTCTACTGGTCAAAATAATTGCACTGTGCTTAGAAATATCAATCCGCGTTTTTCTGAAATTTTTAACCGAAACACTTTCTACTTGAACAAAAGGACGAAAATCAATTTTTACTGAAAGTTTTTGTGCAAGATCTAAATACGGAGACTTGTCACTTTCGGGCTTTGGCTGAGAAACTAAAATATTCTTTATTTTCACTATTCAACAGTTTTTAATTAAAAATATTTTACAAAATCTCTTTAAAATATTTTGCAATTATTAAAATTGGAAATATTTCAAAAATGCAAAAATACAAAATCAAGTAATGAATTAAAAATTTTTCTTGAAAAGATAACAAAAAACCTTTAATTATTCTTAATAAAAAAGAAATTGCAATAATTCCAAAACAAATGTATATAAGGATTTGTTGAGCAGAATTATCAACAAACGGTATAACCAAATATATCGGAATTAAAATAATTCCTGTTATTTTAAAATAATAAAATATGGATCCCAAATATTCAAATATTATTTTATATATATTAAAAATTATTCCCATCCCGATAATTATTAAGAGCTTAACTGTCAAATACGCAAATAAAAACATTGAGATTAAAGAATATAAACTGTAAAAATTTTTCCCCAAAACATTATTACCGGAGTACACATACGCAAAAAAAGCAAAAAATACTGCTAAGACATTAATAAAAAATATAAAAATCAATAGCCCCGAAATAACATTTGTTTTCGAACTTCCTTCTTGTAGTTCTGTTTTATAATAAGTTCTTTTCTTATTAAACTTAAATGCTTCGAAAAAGATACTGCTTATTGGTCTTTTAAAATAGATTTTAACAATTATAATTAGAACAATTGAAATTAATGCTGAAATTAACAAGACATACTGTTCTACAGGAATATTTCTAGGTAATATTTCCATAGAATTCCCCGTGTATATATTTAACAAATTTGATATAATATTATGATTTTTTATCAAATAAATCTATTTTTTTTATTAGTCAATCAGAAAAGATGCTTGTCCTATTAATTCACCATCCATGTATATTTTGGCTCTATATTCTCCTGGTATAAGAGTTTCGGTCAAATCATAAAAAATTGACACTTCCAATCTTTGATTTTCATATATAATATCTCTGTGAACAGTATATGGCATATTTTTTTCACGATATTCAAAAAGTTTCCCGTCTGTGTAAGGATATCCATCCGGTCTGATTATTCTTAAATATACTCTTCTCGGACCACTTCTGGCTAAATCATTTGCCTGTAAAATAAATGATGTTTTAATTTTATCAATATTTCTTGCTCTTGATCTTGACCTTCCTCTATGATTTAAAAAATCGAAAGTTATGTCTGTTACTTTAACAATACTGGCTCCTTCAACTATTAATTCCAGTTCGTCATATCTATGAACGACTTCATCAAGTTCTCCTATAATTCTTTCTCTGTCTCCTTTAATTTCAATATTTTCCGCCATTAGTCTTTTACTTAATTGATCCAAACTATCAATCTGATAAACATAATGACGCATTATTTGTCGTAAAGACCCAAGTTCCTGTTCATATTTACGCTGAATTTGATAATTATAATTTTTAACTCCGTCCAATTCATCAATTAATTCAATTATATATTCTTTCTCTCTTATAATTTCCTCGTTTAAACTGTCGTTTCTTGTATAAAGCATGTCATAATCCTCTAATAAATACTGAAGTTCTTCTTTTATTTTATCTTTTTCAATTGTAACTTCGTATTCCTTAACAATTAACCTTTTTTCTCTTTTTGACAAATCGTGCAACATCCAACCCATAACACCAACTGCAATCAAAAGAACAGAAACAATCGCAATTAATATTTTGGTCGTTGTTTCATCTCTTTTTAATGTTCTTTTATTTTTCTCTTCCATATTATTCTAAAAACGCAATTTTAAAAAGTATAATTTCGCTGCAAATTTACTAAAATTAACCTGTAAAATTCAAAAATTATTGTATTTTTGAAATAATTTTTTAAGTAGTAATTAAATGGCAGACATAAAAATATTTAAAATAGAAACTCCACTTATTAAATTAGACGGAGGAGCACTTTTTGGAGTAATTCCCAAGTGGATGTGGAAAAATAAATACCCTTCTGATGAAAACAATTTATGTACATGTGCAACAAGATCATTATTAATAGATGAAGGGGATCGTATTGTTCTTATTGATGCCGGAGTGGGAACAAAGCACGACAAAGATGAATTGATTTATGATTTTGATGGTGCTGATAATGATTTAGAAATAAATTTACAAAAAAACGGATATAAACCCGAAGATATAACCGATGTAATTTTAACACACTTACATTATGACCATTGTGGAGGAGCTTTGAAATATAATGAAAATAAAACAAAACTATTGTTTAGTTTTCCTAATGCAAATTATCATATCAGCAAACTTCAATGGAAAAATGCCTTAAGTCCTAATTACAGAGAAAGAGCTTCTTATAAACCGGAAAATATTGAACTTTTAATAGGCAGTAAAAAATTAAATCTGATTGAGAATAATAAAAGATTAACAAAAAATATAGAAATTAAGATATTTAACGGCCATACTCAGGGACTTTTGGTCCCAATTATAAATTACAAAAACAGAGAAATTGCATTCGCGGGAGACTTAATCCCTATTTTAGCTTTAATACCACTGGCATGGATATCTGCATTTGATGTAAGACCGCTTGAAGTAATAGAAGAAAAAGAAGATTTTCTCAACGAATCTTATGAAAAAAACAGAATAATAGTATTTCAACACGATTATTATAATGAATGTTGCGATTTAAAAAAGACTCCTAAAGGTATCAGAGCAAATAATGTCTTTAAGTTAGAAACAATAATTAAAAATGATAATTAAAAAAAAACATATAATTTTTCTGATAATTCTATTAGCCTGTGTTTTATGTAATTGTTCGGATAAATATCAAAATAATCGTTATATAAATATTTTAACTTCTCACAAATGGGTTGTAAATACTTTTGTTGATAATAGCCAAAACGCTATTCTTGATACACAAAATATTATTTATGTTTTTAATAAAAACGGAGATTTGGAAAAAATATATGAATGTGGTTTTGTAGCAACTTCAACATGGGAATTATCCCCTGATAACGAATATCTTACAATGGGTAATAATACGTTTAGATTAATTACCCTTACAAAAAAACTTTTGTCTGTAAGATATGGAAATATTGATATGTTTTTTGTGAGTATAAACTAATTAGTGTCTGTCTATAAAGTCCGTTGGCTGCGTTATGCTCGTCTGAAAAATCCTCATCCCGACAAAGATTTTGTTGATTTTTTTCAAAAAAACTTACAAAAACTAAGTCGGGACTGCGGTATTTTCAGACTTCTCAAGCCCCCGAAAAAGTCGGGGCAGGCTTTGCCACCGAACTTTATAGTTCAGACACTCCGGGTTTATAGACAGACACTAATTATTATCCCAAATAAGCTTTAAGTAATTTGCTTTTTGTTGAATGGCGAAGCCTTCTGATAGCTTTTTCTTTTATTTGTCTTACTCGTTCTCTTGTCAGTCCAAATTTATCCCCGATTTCTTCAAGAGTCATTTCCTGACAAGATATTCCAAAAAAATATCTGATTATATCTCGCTCTCTTTCTGTTAATGTTGCCAATGCTCTGGCTATTTCTTTGCTTAAAGATTCATTTATCAATATTGAATCGGTATGAGGCAGGTCAACATTTTCTAAAACATCCAATAGACTGTTCTCTTCTCCTTGGACAAAAGGAGTGTCAACAGAAACATGTCTTCCCGAAACTCTTAATGTATCGGATACTTTTTCTGCTGAAATATCCAATTCTTTTGCTAACTCATCCGGAGTTGGTTTTCTCTCATTTTCCTGTTCAAATTTTGAAAAAGCTTTATTGATTTTATTTAAAGAGCCAACCTGATTTAATGGTAATCTTACAATTCTTGATTGTTCTGCCAAAGCTTGTAAAATAGATTGACGTATCCACCAAACTGCATACGAAATAAATTTAAATCCACGTGTTTCATCAAATTTCTCAGCAGCTTTAATTAATCCTAAATTCCCTTCATTTATAAGGTCCGGAAGACTAAGCCCCTGATTTTGATATTGCTTGGCAACAGAAACAACAAAGCGTAAATTGGCTTTTGTAAGTTTTTCTAAAGCGACTCTGTCTCCTCGTCTGATTCGTTGGGCTAACTCTACTTCTTCGTCAACAGTTATTAATTCTTCTTTTCCAATTTCCTGCAAGTACTTATCTAAAGAAGCACTTTCACGATTAGTAATTGATTTAGTAATTTTTAATTGTCTCATTTCCCTTTTCTTTCTTTTAAATTTATATTATTTATAAACATTTTTATTAACAGATACCTAATTACGAAAATTATTTAAAAATGTTCCGTTTTTTTATATAAAAATTATTATTTTCTAAACAAAACGCTGCAACTCGCTAATAATTAAATGATTAAAAAATGAGAAGATATTTCATTTTTTATTTAATAATGTATTAATTAAAATATAAACCCTAATGTCGTAACAATTCTGTTTTGGTTTTGTTTAATTATGGTTTCCGGGCTGATTACTCCATATCCCTGATACATATAATAATATTCTTTGTTTGCAATATAGGAATAAGACACGTCAAAATACATATTTGTTCCTCTTATACCAATACCTCCGCTATAAATAAGAGTATGACTGTCTCTTTTAGTTAATTTATAAGGACTGTCATAATATGCTCCACCTGCTCTTAAACTAATTGGTCCAAATCGGTATTCTGCTCCGACTCTTATATTATGTCCTGCTTTAAAATAATTATTAATATTTTCATTCTCATTAAAATAGCTGTAATTATCGCTTCTTAATCTTGCCTGCGCATAATTAACATATTCATAATCTATGCTTACCAAAGCTTGTTTATTTATAATAAATGCAATATTTCCAATTGCTTTAAACGGAGAATTTAATTCATAACTTTGTTTTCCTATGCTTGAATCATATTTAAAACGTGAATAATATACCGAATCTCCTGTATCATGATCAATTTCTAATATTGGAATTGAGAATTCGGAGTTTAAAGAATTATAATAAGTATCGTTTAATTTATAAAATGTGGGTGTATGAATTGCTCCTCCTACTCTTACCCATTTAACGGGACGAAATAGTATTCCTAATTTAAAACAAAATCCGGATCCTTTTGTTTCAAAGTTTTCTTTAAAAGTAAAAGAATCAAATCCGTTAATATTGTCATTTTTATCAAATTCTTCATAAATATTTGTTTGGGCAAATCTAACCGATTGAAAGCCTAATGTGGCTCCTATATAGAGTTGGTGTAAATAATTTGTTGCAATCGAAAAAGCATATTCGCCTATATATCCGTTTTTGTTGATTAATTCTCTTTGTGTTTGTCCATAGTTATCAAAAGTGCTGATATATTGATTATTGTAATCAGGATGTGGGTCAATCAAATATGTTTCCCATGCTAATCCTGAATAAAAATGATCTTGATCAAAAATATATTTAGAATTTATTCCTGCAGCTCTATGGGCAAACCAGTCCGTCAGAGAATTTTCTGTATTTATCCCTTCAATTGCGATATTTTGATTATAATCCATTAGTCTGTTATATGCAAATCCTAGATTAACGCTAACATGACCGCCTGTCGTATTAGTATATGCTGTTCCGATATAAGCAATATTACTCATATTAATATTAAAGTCATAATCGGTACGGGTTGTTCCTAAATATTTTGCTTTGGTATTTGTAAGAACAAATCCGGGGCTGAAAGTGAAGTCTGAATTTTGATATACTCCCATTCCGGCAGGGTTTATAGACAAAACTGAAGCGTCTGCTCCAAGAGCTCCGAATGCTCCTCCCATAGCATTTGACCTTGCTGTCCCGCTAGGAATATGATAGGAATAGCGTAAAGCATCAATTTCGTTTTGAGCTTGAATTAAAGTTGTAATTAATATTAAAGTTATCAATAAACCGAATATCTTTTTCATCTTATTTCTATAATTAAATTACACAAAATTACCTTCTGCTACCACTTGATGAAGAGCCTCCACCTGAACTACCACCTGAACTACCACCTGAACTACCTCTTGATCCTCCCGAGCTTCCTCCAAAAGATGAGCTAGACCCTCTACTAGGAGTAGAAGTGCTTCGGTTAAAAGAAGACGACGAAGGTGCTGTGCCTCTGTTATAAGTAGGCGAACTTTGTGGTCTTGAAGTTCCCGGATTTCTTTGAGGCGAAACTCCTGTTGATGAAGGTCTTGAACCTCTGTTATATGTGCCCGTATTAGTACTTGGTCTGGTATAACTTGTACTAGTGCCTCTCCCTGAACTTGGCGCCGGTCTTTGACTTGGTTGAACAGTTGCAGGTCGCGTTGTACTACTTTGACTTGGCTGTCTGTCTCTATTAACATTATAATCTGTTCTTCCCTCATATACCGGTCTGCTTTGAGGTCTTGTTTCCTGAGG
>SLSH01000308.1 GCA_007130555.1 Bacteroidales bacterium | reverse complement strand
TTTCTACCTTTTTTATTTTTCAACATATTAGCCAGTTTTCCGCTAAATGTCGTTTTCCCAGAACCTTGTAATCCCGACATAAGTATTATGGCAGGATTCGCTTTGATATTTATGTCTTCTGTGCTTCCGCCCATTAGTTTGGTCAATTCATCCTGAACAACCTTAACCATAACCTGACTTGGCTTAAGAGCCGTTATAACATTCAGTCCGATAGCTTTTTCCTTAACTGTATCCGTAAATTGCTTGGCTGTCTTAAAATTAACGTCAGCATCCAATAAAGCCCTGCGAACATCTTTTAATGTTTCGGCGATATTAACTTCCGTTATTTTTCCGTGTCCTTTAAGTAACTTAAAAGATTTCTCCAATCTATCCGATAAATTTTCAAACATAAAAATTGTTTTTTTAATTTAATTTGCAAAAATAATGAATTTTAAGACAGTTTTAAAATTAATATGTTATTTAATATGTTTTATTAATTTTTTTATGCTGATAAATTTTAGCATTTTTGTTTCCGATGTATTTATATTGTTAAATTTAATTAAATAAAATTATGGGAAATTATGTAAAAATGACAACACAGGATTATATTGATAAGGAAGCGAAATTCGGAGCACACAATTATCATCCGTTGCCTGTTATATTAGAAAGAGGAGAAGGTGCTTATGTATGGGATGTGGAAGGGAAAAGATATCTTGATTTTTTAAGTGCGTATTCTGCTGTAAATCAAGGACATTGCCATCCCAAAATTGTTAATGCACTGATAGAGCAAGCCAAAAAACTTACTTTAACATCCAGAGCATTTTATAATTCAGAATTAGGACATTTCGAGGAATATATTACCAAATATTTTGGTTTTGATAAAGTTTTACCGATGAATACAGGAGCAGAGGCAGTTGAAACGGCTCTTAAACTCTGCAGAAAATGGGCTTACGAAAAAAAGGGAATTGCAGAAAATAAAGCAAAAATAATAGTTTGCGGGGGTAATTTTCATGGACGTACGATTACAATAATTTCGATGTCAACAGATCCTGAGTCAAATACAAATTATGGACCTTATACTCCCGGATTTGAAATTGTACCTTACAGCGACATACCTGCATTAGAAAAAGCTTTGGAAGATCCTAACGTAGCAGGATTTCTGGTTGAGCCAATTCAAGGGGAAGCAGGTGTATATGTGCCCGAAGAAGGATATTTGAAAAAAGCTTACGATTTATGTAAAGCCAAAAACGTATTGTTTATGGCGGATGAAATTCAAACAGGTATTGCAAGAACAGGAAAACTCTTAGCCTGCGACCACGAAGGTGTTAAACCCGACGTATTAATGCTTGGAAAGGCGCTTTCAGGTGGTGTAATCCCGGTTTCTGCAGTATTGGCAAATGATGATGTTATGCTGGTTATCAAACCCGGAGAACATGGCTCTACATTCGGAGGATTCCCCCTCGCCGCAAAAGTTGCAATGGCTGCACTGGAAGTTGTAAAAGAAGAAAAACTTGCAGAAAAAGCTGAATATCTTGGAGAAATTTTCCGTAAAGAAATGAGAAATATTAAATCCGATATGATTGAACTGGTAAGAGGTAAAGGATTATTAAATGCAGTGGTTATTAAACATAAAGAAGGAAAAACAGCATGGGATATATGCGTACAAATGAAAGAAGAAGGATTGCTTGCTAAGCCTACACACGGTCATATTATACGTTTTGCTCCGCCACTGGTAATTTCCGAAGAAGATTTATTGGATGGTATCGAAAAATTTAAACGTGCATTGGCAAAGTTTGAATAAAAAAATACCATAATATTCATATAACAAAAAAAAGTCGAAAAAAAATCGACTTTTTTTTGTTTATATAATATATTTTTTTTATATTTGTAAAAAATATATTGTATGAAAATACATTTTATTAATACAAAAATCATCCTGACATTTTTATTATCAGCTTGTATGATACTATTTTCATGCGAAATAGAAAACATAACTTTTAATAAAGATAAAGAAGATAACATTAATAACATACCTCTTACCGAAAAACAAAAAAGTATTATACAATCGGGAAATAAATTTACTTTTGACTTATTAAAAAACAATAATGAACTGGCTGGTGAAAATTTTATGATTTCCCCGCTTAGCATCAGCCTTGCTCTTGGGATGACTGCAAACGGAGCAAAAAACAATACTCTCAACGAAATGCTAACCGTTTTGGGATTTGATAATGTAGAAATAGAAGATTTCAATAAGTTTTTCAAATATATAGTAGCTATATTACTTGGACTTGACGACAAAGTAACCCTTTCCATTGCAAACTCAATATGGTACAATAATAATTTTAATGTTTTGCAATCATTTCTTGATGTTAATCAAAAATATTACAATGCCGAAATTTCAGCACTTGATTTTTGCTCCGCAGATGCTCCGGCAACAATAAATAACTGGGTCGCAAATGCAACTAACGATAAAATTACCGAAATAATTGAGCAAATAGGACCGGATGTCGTGATGTACTTAATTAATGCAATTTACTTTTACGGCGAGTGGAAATACGAATTTGACAAATCCCAAACCGAAAACAAAAAGTTTTATTTACATGACGGTACTGCCGTTGAAGTTCCCATGATGATGATGGAAACCGAATTAAAGTATTATTCTGACGGAAGTACGCAAATAATTGAACTGCCTTACGGCAACGGAAATTTTGTAATGAATTTACTGTTACCCGCAAATGAACAAACTCCCGCTAATTTATTAAATTCTCTTACAGTAACAAAATGGAATGACTGGACAAAAGAATTACATAAAAGAGAAATTCTGCTTACAATGCCTAAATTCAAATTTGAATATGAAAAAGGATTAATTCCTGTTTTGGAGTCTCTTGGTATAAATGATTTATTTAACGGTAATGCAGACTTATCGGGAATCAATGGAATGGGAGGACTATGCGTAAGTGATGTAAAACACAAAACTTTTATTGATGTAAATGAAGAAGGAACTGAGGCAGCAGCGGTAACATCAGTAGAAGTAATATATACAGGAGAAGATGCTCTTACTCATATTGTTATGAATCGTCCGTTTGTATTTATGATAAGAGAAGTAAGCACGGAAAGTATACTTTTTGCAGGAGTCGTTGCTAACCCGAATAAAGAGTAATCTGTATAAATATTATACATAACTCCACTATCTCTAAAAAATATCTATAATCCATTAAAATATTGAAAAACATTAAATTCATAATGAATATTATTTGTTTTTTATTATTAAATTTGTGAATCGTTAAAATTGTCAATATTTTTTTGATGAGTACAAACAACAATATTATACTTAAAAAAATCGAACAGGGCGAAGGACAACATCTTGATTTTAAGCATAGTATTAATGATTCCCGTAAAATAGCACGTTCATTATCCGCTTTTGCAAATACAGACGGAGGAGTATTGCTGATTGGCGTTAAAGATAACGGCTCTGTTAAAGGAATAAGATCAGACGAAGAGTATTATATGGTCGAAACTGCCGCACATATTTTTTGTAAGCCCGAATTGAAATTTAACCATAAACTTTGGAATGTTTCGGGAAAAAATGTATTGGAAATAATTGTTGACGAAGGCAAAGATAAACCATATTATGCCCCAGACGAAAAAGGTGATTACAAAGCCTTTGTAAGAAATAATGACCAGAATTTAATTGCGGAAAAAATCATGAAAGAAGTTTGGAAACGCAAGAAAAAAGGAGTAAAAGGAGTAAAACTAATTTTCAATCATGTTGCAAAAACTCTTATTGAACAAATAGAAAATAAAGGGAGTATTTCTAAACCTGAATTTATTAAATTAACAGGGATTAAAACTTATATTGCCGATAATATTCTTATTAATCTTATTTTAATGAATATTCTTGAATTCAGATTGTCCGAAAAATCCACAAGATATGCTTTTACCAAAGAGTTCTTAAATAATGAAAAATATATTGATTTCCGGTTTATTAAAAAGTAAGTTGTCATGGCATATACATATAAATATCCGCGTCCGATGGTTACAATAGATGCAATTATTTTCAGAGAAGAAAACAATTGCATAGAAATTCTATTAATTAAAAGAGGAAATCAGCCTTTTAAAAATATGTGGGCATTGCCGGGAGGATTTGTTGATATGGACGAAGACCTTATTGATGCGGTAAACAGAGAAGTTGCCGAAGAAACAGGATTGAAAAATATTGACTTTGAACAATTCAAGACTTTTGGCAAACCTGACCGTGACCCTCGCGGAAGAAATATTTCAGTTGTATTTTGCGGAAAACTTTCAAACTCTCAAATTGCAAAATCAGGTGATGATGCTTCGGATACAAAATGGTTTGATATAAAAAACCTGCCCGAACTGGCTTTTGATCATAATCAAATATTAAATGATTGGTATTCTGATTTGAATTTAAAGTAATTATTAAAATTCTTTTTGACTTTAGTCAATATGCTTAATAACACTTTATGATTTTTATATTGTATATTATAAAATAAAGTATATAAATTTGTATTAATATTTATAATCTTATATTGATTTTTGTTTTTTAATTAATTAAATATTAATTATTGTGAACTCGGAACTAAGAAATAAAATTTTTAAAAGAAACGTAAAAGGACTTACAGATATCTTGCAAAAATCTGTTATCGGAATAGCAGGATGCGGAGGACTTGGTTCTAATATCGCGGTTTCTTTAACGAGAGCAGGAATAGGAAAATTAATTTTACTTGACCATGATGTGGTAGAAGAATCAAATCTTAACAGACAACATTATTTTTTAAATGATATAGGTAAAAGAAAAGTTGATGCACTTGAGTTTTATTTAAAAAATATTAATCCGGATATTGAAATTGAAAAGTATAATTATAAGATTACGAAAGAGGATATTGAAAAAGTGTTTTTTAAAGCAGATATCCTTATGGAAGCTTTTGATATGGCTGAGAATAAAAAATTTCTTATAGAATCATGGTCAAAAGCTTTTCCCGACAGACCGATAATATCAGGGAACGGACTTTCGGGATTTGGAAATACCGAATTGTTAAAAGTTCAGAAAATAGGAAACATATATTTTTGCGGAGACAGTTACACCGATATAAAACTGGGACTTACCTCATCAAGAGTAGCAATAGTGGCTAATATGCAGGCTAATATTGCAATTGAACTAATCGCTAATAAAGGAGTAGTTTATGCTGACAATAAATAATAGAGATAAAATGGAGTGGTTCGAAGGAATCACAGTAAGAGATGTGTTAAACAAGATGGGATACACTTATAATTTAATAACGGTGTCTGTCAACAATACCGTTATTCCTGAAGAAGAATATGATATTTATGAAATTGAAGAAAACTCAAATATAATGGTTTTTCATCTTGCTCACGGAGGATAAAATTATTAGATGAATTATGAAAACAGAAAAATATATAACTATAAAACTAGGAGGAAAATCTAATGGGAACTAAATGTCAAAAAAAAGAAATTAAAAAGAAAGTTTTTGCAGAATTTTCTTACGAACCTGTAGCTCTTGATAAAGGGTATGCAGGAAGAACGCTAAGGATAGACCTCAGTAAAAATGAGTTCAGAATTGATCCTGTTACCGATGAAATGAAAAAACTATGGATAGGAGGAAAAGGATTTGATTTATGGCTTATGTTCAAAGAAATTGCACCTTTCAGAAATGAAATAAATTGGGAACATCCTGCAAATCCTATATGTTTTGGACCGGGACCTCTTGCAGGTTCTCTTGAATTTCCGGGTGCAGGAAAAACTATCGTTACCTCAATTTCGCCTTCTACACAGTCTATAATGGACTCAAACGTAGGTGGTTATTTCGGACCGTATCTTAAGTTTGCAGGATTTGATGCACTTACAATTGTCGGGAAAGCTAAAGAAGAATCAATTATTTATATTGATGTGCCTGCAAAAAAAATCAGTATCTTGTCTGTCCCCGTAAAATCAATTGACAGCCATCTTATTGCAGAAGAAATTCCCGAAATATTCGCAGAAAATGAACTAGACAAAAGAAATATTTCCGTAGTTTCGACAGGAAGCGCAGCAGAAAATACAAGAATGGGATTGCTGAACTTCTCGTTTTGGGACTGGAGACGCTCTCTGCCCAGACTTAAACAAGCAGGAAGAGGCGGATTGGGTACCGTATTCAGAAACAAAAAAATTCAAGCTCTTGTAGTAAGAATTGAACCAATTACTCCAAGTTGGAAAATTGAAAAAAGTAAAGTTACAGCAGAATTCGAAGAGAAAGCAAAAACTGATAAATGCTGTAAAAACTCTGTTGACGAAATAAAAGGAATAATTGAAAAATGGAATAATGATCCTGAATATGCGATTGAAATGATGCAGGATATACAGGACAGATTCAGACATATTTCTCCAATGGCGATTGATATTGTATCGGCACAAACTAGATGCCCGAAATCAGAACTTTATCATATTGCAACATTTTACAGTTCTCTTACAATTGAACAAAAGGGAGAAACTTCAATTCAGATTTGTATGGGAACAGCTTGCCATGTTAAAGGAGCAGCACGTATTCTTGATACATTCGAAAGAATTCTGGAAGTTAAGGCAGGAGAAACAACTAAAGATAAAAAATATTCGCTTGAAGCTGTGGCTTGTCTGGGTGCATGCTCTATAGCACCTGTCGTAAAAATCGGTGAGGATGTACATGGAAACGTTCAATCAAAAAATTGTCATAAATTACTTAACAAAAACAAAAAGGAGGTGTGTAATGACTAAGTTAAAATGCGAAGATATTGCAAAAATAGCATCTCGTGAAAGAGATATACAAAGCAAGTATAAAAAAATGCTTATGGTTTGTACCGGTACAGGCTGTGTTTCAACAGGAGGTTTTACAATTAAAGATAAATTAACAGAAGTACTTAAAAAAGAGGGTCTTGAAAAAGATTATATCGCCGTTGGGACGGGATGTAACGGATTTTGTGCCGTAGGACCGATTATTGTTGTTCAGCCCGAGGGCACTTTTTATCAGAAAGTGCGAACAGAAGATATCGGAGAAATTGTTGAAAGCCACCTTAAAAACGGTAAAGTTGTAGAAAGACTTCTTCACAAAAATCCTGTTGACGGAGCAATTAATGAAAAGATGGACAGCATTTCGTTTTTCTCCAAACAGCAACTTATTGCTTTAAGAAACAAAGGTCTAGTTGACCCCGAGAATATTGATCATTATATTGCAAGAGACGGTTATCAAGCTCTTAAAAAGGTAGTAGAGGAAAATAATCCCGATTTAATTATCAAAGAAGTTATTGATTCGGGTATCAGAGGTCGTGGAGGAGGAGGATTTCCGGCAGGAATTAAGTGGAAAAGCGGAAAAATGGCAGCAGTTGATAAAAACGAAGAAATATTTGTTGTATGCAACGCTGATGAAGGAGACCCCGGTGCTTTTATGGACAGGTCAATAATTGAAACAGACCCCCATACTGTTATCGAAGGGATGCTTATTACCGCTTTTGCTCTCGGGTCAAAAGAAGGGTATATATATATCAGAAAAGAATATCCCCTTGCTCTCGAAAGATTAAATGTAGCAATAAATCAGGCACGAAATTACGGACTGCTCGGAGAAAATATCCTTGACAGTAATTTTGATTTTGATATAAAAATTCATCGTGGTGCAGGTGCTTTTGTTTGCGGAGAATCCACGGCACTTATGAGAAGTATGCAGGGGAAAGCAGGTGAACCAAGAGCTAAATACATCAGAAGCGTTGAACAGGGATTCAGAGATAAACCTACTGTTTTGAATAATGTAGAAACTTATGCAAATATACCAGAAATTATTCTGAAAGGTGCAGAATGGTTTGCTTCTATTGGTTCAGGAGACGTTAAAGATAATCCATGGGGAGG